>CAZVUG010000017.1:0-6933 GCA_964629675.1 uncultured Candidatus Saccharibacteria bacterium | reverse complement strand
CCTTCCTTTTTGCCCGCCCGAGCGAAAATTATCAAAAGTCAGCGTCCGGATTTTCGCGGAAAAAAGTTCGGATTTTGTTCAGGACAGACAGCCAATTTGGGCACTGACCGAAGTGGCTTAAATAAGCCAAAAATCAGGGGTATCAAAATTAGCACCCACTAAGGACTCGAAAAAACGACCTTTAAATTTAAAAGATCCAATGGATGATATAGAAAAACAAAATCTAAAGAATAAAATTAAACTTTGGAATATCAGAGAAATAAGAAAGAACTTGCCTAAAACTGCACTATTTTGTGATTTCTTTATTTATTATATGTGTCTTGATGCTTGGCTTACTATCGAATCCGGAATGGATATAGACAAGAAAAAAATAAAATGGTTCAAGGATAATAGTAATCTTCTTAAAAATAGTTTTTCTTTAGTTAAGAATGCTCAAGTTGAAGGCTGGTTAAATCAAATAAAAGATAGAGGCAGGATAGAAGATTTACGTCCAAACCATAACGAACCAAAATCACTTAATGATATAACTGATATAAATCAAATTTTTGACGTTCTATATTTGATACGATGTAATTTATTTCATGGATCAAAAGATCCGAATAATCCAGGTGATCAGGACTTAGTTTCTACTGCCGGCAAAATTTTAAAGCATTGGGTATATTGGGGCTCAAGAAAATGCTTATGAGATAGGTTCTTAATTTATTTTACTAATTAATTTCATTAGAAAGGCTATCTTTTATGATTCAATGGCAAAAAGAAAAGCATACAAAATACTGAAGTCCTTCAGGCGGCTATGCCTAGTTATGGAAATAGATAGAAAAGTTTTTATATATTTTTGTTATTACAATTTTTTACTAAAAACTTATATCCCGTCCTAAAATTTAGACACTATGATATAAGATAGTTTAGCAAAATATACTTAGCATAGTTCTTGATATCAACTTCTTTGAAAATTGATTTTTTTGTGCTAAAATAAACTAATGAAACCCTATTACCAAAAGCCAAAATTTAATCTTTTTTTAGGGGATAGTTTGGAGTTATTAAAAAATGTCAAAGATAATTCGGTTGATATGGTTTTTGCCGACCCGCCATATTTTCTTTCCAGCGGAACCTTCACTTGTCAAAACGGCAAAGCAGTTAGTGTCAAAAAGGGAAACTGGGATATGAGTAATGGGATAAAAAAGGATTTTGATTTTCATCTTAACTGGATTAAAGAATGTAAAAGAATCTTAAAACCATCGGGGACTATCTGGATCAGTGGTACTTATCATTCAATTTATCAATGCGGCTTTATTCTGCAAAATACTGGTTATCATGTTCTTAATGATATTTCTTGGTTTAAGCCAAATGCTTCTCCTAATTTAAGCTGCCGTTTTTTTACGGCTAGCCACGAAACGTTGCTTTGGGCTAGAAAAGACAAAAAAGCCAAACATACTTTTAATTACGAAAAAATGAGAAATGGAGAATGGCCGGAAGACTTTATTAAAAAACCCAACTCTCAAATGCGTTCGGTTTGGGCACTAAATACTCCTAAGTCAATTGAAAAAAGATTTGGCAAGCATCCGACCCAAAAACCGATTGATTTATTAAGAAGAATTGTTTTAGCCAGCACTAATAAAGGGGATTTGGTTTTGGATCCCTTTACCGGCAGTTCAACTACTGGCTTAGCTTCTTATCTTTACGGCAGAAGATTTATTGGTATTGATAATGAAAAGAAATATCTAGATTTATCAATCAAAAGATTTGAAGAATTAGATAAAAATTTAAAGAATAAATTTAAGAAATAATTTTATGAAAAAAGACGGAATAGGCGGAGCCAATACAAAAACAGGGTTATACTTCGAAGGCAGGGTAGATTTTTTGACTTTTATCAAGAATCAAAAAGATTATTCCGTAAAAGGGAACGAGATATTTTATAACGGCAAAAAAGTTGGTTTAACTTTTAAAAAATACGGGCTTTACAAATTTCTGAAAGAAAATGGCGTGGATTACACAAAGATTATATCTAAAAGAATTTTACCAGATGATGCTATATTTGTTGTTGCTAGAAATACTTTGTTTATCATTGAGGTTAAATTTCAAGAGGTGGCTGGATCCACTGATGAGAAATTACAAACCTGCGATTTTAAGATAAAACAATATCGAAAACTTTTATCTCAAATTAATATTGATGTTGAATATATCTACATATTAAATGACTGGTTTAAAAAACCGGAATACAAAGATGTTCTGGATTATATTATTTCTATAAACGGTTGTTCCTATTACTTCAATTATTTGCCATTAAAAAAGATAGGATTGCCGGTGCCGAAGAATTTTTAGTAGTTTTTGGGCTTTAATTTGTATGGATGTACAACATAAAGAAATTATTTAAAACACAATTAACGATACATTTTCTGCGGAAGAAAATGTTCTTGATTTTGTAAGGGATAGCAATTTCCAGTTATTGCTTTCTCAGTTAAGCTTATAAGCTTATTCAAAACACTATCCACTTTAGTTGTTGGATTAATTGGCGTAGGTTATTTTTACAGTGATAATCTTAGTATAAATTTTCTTATCGCGTCCTTTATTATTTCTATTTTTGTTCTTTTTCTTTCAATATCATATACAAGGGAAATTATTGACGATCAAGAAAGACAGAATGAGCAGATGATTGAGCTTAGTAAAAAGGACATGGAAAATGTTAGAAATAAGTGTCTCGAGGCGATTAAAAAATATGACCCAAATATTTTTTTCAAATATTCCGAAGGTAAGTCCGAAAGCATTAAAAAGGAGTTAAATAACAAATATAAAAAATTACCTCTAAATTATATAGGAGAAATTATTACATTTCTTTTTTATGTCGCAATTGGATTTCTTATTTTATCTTTTTTCGCAAAAATTTATCATATTCCTTTTATTTCGTGGCAGACAGTTTTAGTTATCTTTCTGTCTTATATCTTAGGTTACAAAAACTGGGCTCATAAGTTTTCGAAAATAGCTAGTAAAAATATTTTTCACAACCATTTAAACAAATGAGATTCATAACTTTCTTAGGTTTGTTTAAAAATACTGAACCGAGACACGCCATTGTCTCATTTGAGACAGCTGAAAGTACGTAAAATGTGTCTCAAGCTGTCTTGAAATCCAAGACCCAGAGGCCTAAAATTCTACCCCAGATCAAGCCTTGAAAAAGCTCATAGATACTCGTATAATTAAGGTACTGAACCCGAGTGTCCAGCCATCTTAAAGGTAAATTTGCCTCAAAAGAAAAATAATCTACTGATAAATAACTAGAAAAATATGCCTAAAAAAGCGAAAAACAAAATTAAAAATTCTAAGCCGATTGCAAAAATCAGAAAAAAGAAGCCGAAGTTAGTAAAACCGCGAGAATTTATGAAAATAATGAAAAGATTAAAGCTTATAGACCAAGAGATAAAAAAAGAAGAAGAACTTTTTGATATAAAAATAAAATCTTTAGAATTAGAGAAGCAATATCTCCGAGAAATACTTCAGCCCAAAAACGCAAGTATTAAGATAGGGATATATAAAAAAGATAATCTTAAAAAGAAAAAAAGATAAATAATAGTCTGTGTTTATATAATCAATTTTTAGGGCTTAAATCGGGAATATAAATATTATCCTTTTGTCTTTAGACAATATTTTAAAAATTAATCATAAATCTCAGCCGATTTGTAAAGTTCACAATAAAGAGGAAAAATAGCAAAATCTTTAAAAAATACTTGACAATTATATATAATATATGATACTATCAAAAATAAGGACCTTTCCTCCTTATAGTAATAGCTCCTCTTTAACCCTGAGGCGAGAAAATAATTTCTCGCCTCCTTTTTTTAGCTATTTATCTAGAATAATTATTGGAATATCTAGTTAATTAAGATTATAATAAAAACAAAATGGTTTATTGTTTATTGTTGGAGAAAATTAATCTTTTAATATGAAGGCGCAAAAATTACAATCCAACACTTTAAAAAAAGAGACAATTGCTGACCGAAGTTCAGTCTATTGCCCTCGCTGCCAAAAATAAATGGATACTTTGCCCAAAGTTTTTATTATCATCCTTAATTGGAATAATTGGCCGGATACCTCAGCTTGTCTTGAATCATTAAGAAATAATGATTACTTGAATAAAGAAGTGATTGTTGTTGATAATGGCTCTCAAGAAAAATTTTCAATTCCTGATTTGCCATTTCCAGTTAAGCTCATTAAAAATCAAGAGAACTTAGGTTTTTCCGGAGGTAATAATGTTGGCATTAAATATGCTTTAGAACAAAAAGCTGATTATCTTTTATTATTGAATAATGATACTATTGTCAGCCCTGATTTCTTGAATAAATTGGTTGCCGTAGGCGAAAAAGACGAAATGATTGGCTTTCTCGGGCCAAAAATATATTTCTATCAGGAGAAAAATAAGATTTGGTTTGCTGGCGGAAAAATTAATTGGCTTTTTAACAAAGGAACAATGAATGGTTGGAATGAAATAGATGAAGGCCAATATGACAATCAATTAGAAACAGATTATCTGACTGGATGCTGCTTATTGGTTAAAAGGAAAGTCATTGAAGAAATTGGCCTAATGCCAGAAGAATACTTTTTATATTACGAAGATACTGATTGGTCTTTAAAAGCAAAAAAAGCTGGTTTTAAATGTATTTTTGTTCCCCAGGCTCATATTTGGCACAAAGGATCAGCAACCAGCCAAGAAGGGTCTCCTTCATATATTTATTACCACGTTAGAAACGGCTTAATGCTAGCTAGAAAATTTGCTCCTTGGTATGTTAAGCCGTTTGTCCATCTTGATGCGATTTGGAGAATTAAAAAACAGATTATCAAATGGTTTTTTATTCCTCAAAAAAGAAAATGGGCTAGATATATTTTAAAAGGAATTAAAGATTTTTATCTTAAGAAAAAAGGGAAATACGAAGATAATATAAATTTATGAGAATTGGCATTGAAGCAACTCATCTAGAAGGACAGCCAACAGGGGTTGGTCGCTATTTGATTAATTTACTGAAAGAATGGCAAAAGGATGATTTAGAATTAGTACTTTATTTTAAAAAAGAAATTCCTCATTTAGATTCAATTGGATCATTTGAGAAAAAACTGCTAAAAACAAAAAGCAAGGCTTTCTTTATCCATTATCTTTTGCCTCGAGCAGCTAAAAAAGATAAAATCGATATTCTTTTCTGTCCTGGCTATATTGGACCGATCTTTTATCAAGGAAAAATAGCTTTAGTTTTGCATGATATTATTTATCAAGCCAGGCCAGATGATTATAATTGGCCGAGCATTTGGGATAAAATTTTACTAAAATGGATTTCTCGAAAAACAGCTGAAAAAGCGGAAGTTATTTTAACGCCTTCTCAATTCAGCAAAGAAGAGGTTTTAAAGCATTACCAAGTTAATCCAGAAAAAGTTTTTGTTACTTCAGAAGCAGCTGATCAGTCTTTTCGGAAAATTAATAATCAACAGAAAATTGAGCAGGTTAAGAGGAAATATAAGATTAAGGATAATTTTATCCTTTATGTCGGCTCTATTTTTAAGCGCCGCCATTTGCCAGAATTAATTAAATCTTTTGAAAGTATTTCCAATAAATTGCCTAATTACCAGTTTTTGATTATTGGCCATAATTATCTAAAACAAAAACTGGAAGGCAATTCTATTTTGTCTTATGATTATTTACAAGGAGATGATTTAATTACCTTATACAATGCGGCTGATTTATTCGTTTATCTTTCCGATTATGAAGGATTCGGCTTACCGGTTTTAGAGTCAATGGCTTGCGGAACGCCAGTTATTACCAGCTATTTTGCTTCCTTGCCGGAAGTAGCCGGAGAAGCTGCCCTTTATGTCAGAGATAATTCAGATACAGTTTCAATAGCTAATACTATTTATCAGGGATTAACCGATCAAAAATTAAGAGAAGAATTAATTGACAAAGGATTTAAACAGGCGCAAAAGTTTTCTTGGCAAAAATGCGCTGAACAAACTTTAGATATATTATTAGAACATGTTTGAACAAATAATTTTAGGTATTATCCAAGGTGTTTTTGAATGGCTACCGGTTAGCTCCGAAGGAGTCATTACTTTAATTAAAACTAATTTTTTCCAAGAAGAGGGGATTAGCCAAATTATCCGTTTTTCGCTTTTTCTCCATTTAGGCACTTTTTTGTCCGCTTTAATCTATTTCCGCCAAGACGTTGGCCGATTGTTAAAAGCTTTGGTTGCTTACAAAAAAACAAATGAAGAAGATAAGAATATCTTGGTCTTTTTATTAATAGCAACAATTATCAGTGGCACTTTTGGCTTCCTTCTTTTGCAAACTTTAATTCATTTTGAAGAAAGCATTCAATTTTCAGCAAGAATAATTAATCTGCTGATCGGCTTTTTGCTATTAATTACCGCTGGCTTGCAATTAAGAAAAAAGCAAGAAGGAATTAAAAAAATTAGCAATTTGAAAATTAAAGATGGAATTTTGCTTGGCTTAATGCAAGGATTAGCTGTCCTCCCTGGACTTTCTCGTTCAGGATTAACTGTTTCAACACTACTCTTAAGAAAATTCAAAGATACAGTTTCTCTTAAATTAAGTTTTTTGATGAGTTTGCCAATTGTTTTAGCCGGCAATATTGTGTTGAATCTGGAATATTTTACTTTATCTTCGGTTAATTTAATTGGTTTGCTATTCTCTTTTCTTTTTGGAATAGCAACTATTCATTTGCTTTTAAAGTTTGCCCAAAAAGTTAACTTTGGCTGGTTTATTTTATTCTTTGGTATTTTAATGATATTTTCTGTCATTATTTAATTGACTTGGGCAAACTTTACTTTTATAATTCAGTATAGTAAAATAAAGAAAATCATTCCGCGGTGGCGCAATGGTAGCGCGCGGGACTGTTAATCCCTAGGTTGCAGGTTCGAGTCCTGCCCGCGGAGCCA
>CAZVUG010000016.1:0-64227 GCA_964629675.1 uncultured Candidatus Saccharibacteria bacterium | reverse complement strand
ATGGAAATGCCACTTGGGTTTACAATACTTATTCTGTTCCGGCTGACGGCTTTGAGCACACAATCAGATTTTGGTACAAATCAGCTGATAGCGGATCTATGTTTAAAGGCTGGGTTGATGAGCTAAGGTGCGAAGATAATTTAGGTACTTGTGATATAGATGATAAATGGATTGGTTTTGAAGAAATAGTTGTTCCAAATGATATTTTAGAAATAGATGATTTTGAAGGAGTAGGTACCGGAGGAGTTCATTATTATAATGGTTTTGAAATCGGTATTAATGCAGCAAGTGCTGAAGGTATGGTAACTAGCGTTAAAATTGAGCCAATTCCTGGATTTGCTTCTTCTAAAATCCTTTCTTGGAATAATTTAGTGATTAAAGAAAACATTTATCAAAATACAGACATTGCTTATTATATCCTAGATGGCGAGACTGATAATCAAATTTCAGTTATTCGTTCTTATGATCATAGTTCTGTAGGTGAAAATCAAACTCATTCATTTAATATATCAGGTATTGATCCAGAAACTCATCGTTCGCTTAAAATTAAAGCAAAATTATTGACAACTACCCCTTCATCAACGCCTTCATTAGATTATTGGGAATTAAATTATTTTGTTGACACAACTCCGCCAGAAATTTCTGTTTGGAAATCAATTACTGGCAATTGTATCGATGCTTATAGCGGAGATATTTATAATAATAATGAAATTACTTTATGTTCTTTAGCAAATGATCAAGATCCTAATCAAAGCGGATTGGATTCTCAGATTATTAATTATCGCTTAGCCGGGGAAACTAACTGGCAGACAAAAGTTTGCAATACGACTAGCTGCTCAATCAATATTGGTTCTTATGAACCTAATACAGTTATTGAATATAAAGTTCAGGCAATTGATAAAAGGGATAATTCTTATGAAACGGATATTTATTCTTTGACTGTTGAAAACCGTTTACCAACTGCTGAACTTGATAATCCTGTTTTAACTAATGGTTGTGATAATGTTTTTGGGTATGTTTTTCCCTGGGAATTTAAAGACGATGATATAGATTTTACTGGTGGAGATTATCAAGAATCTTATCAATTACAAATAGATGATGAAAACGGTTTTAATAATCCAATTACTTGGGATAGTTGCAATAATGGGTTAGGAGTTAATACTTGTACTTCAGGTAATACTTCTTATTTCCATAGCTTACCTGAAGGAAGCGGTATTCAATTAGGAAGTACAGATTATTATTGGCGTTTAAAAGTTTGGGATAGCTATAGCGGAGAATCTGCTTTCTATAATGGTCCTAGTACTTTTACAACAGAAGAGCATATTTGGCCAGAACCTGATTTTGTTTGTATCGTTGGGGGGATAGAAGAAGATTGTCAAATACCAGAGTTTGAAACAGGAGAACCAATTACTTTTAGAGATAAAAGTACTTTTCATGATAGCGGTCCTGATCCGAGAATACGTAGTTGGGATTTTGGCGATGGTTCGCCGGCAGAAAGTGGAGAAGAAGTAACGCATACTTTTTCGACAGTACCTGCAGAAGGATATTACAATGTTACCTTAAGTGTAACTGATGGTTATGGTTGCGGTCCTTGCTTGTGTACTAAACAAATACATCTAGCAGAGGGCAGCTGGATTATTAATTGGCGAGAAATCTTTCCTTTTTAAAAAATAAATAGATAATATTAAAAAGCCTGTTTAATGCAGGCTTTTAATTATTACTCTTTTTATTATTGATTTTTCTTTTGTCTTAATGATAGAATGTTGAATATAATATAATAAAGATAATAAAATGAAAAAAATTATTCAAGCAATCATTATTTTAATAGCAACTAGCCTGGTTTTCTATCTTCTTTCTTTAAAGCAAGAAAACGAAGGTAATACAGAAATAGGCGATACAGTTAATTCAGAAGAATTAACTTCTGAAGAACCAACAGAAACAGTTAAACAGACAGAAGAAGAAAAACAAGCTAAAAAAGAATCTTTTTTAGAAGTAACATTTGAAAATTTAGAGAAAGAAATATTACAAGAAAGCACAGGGCAAAAAGCAGAGAAAGGTGATAAAGTAACTGTTGATTATGAAGGCTTTTTGGAAGATGGAACGAAGTTTGACTCTAGTTTAGATCGAGGAATTCCTTTTTCCTTTATTGTTGGCAATGGCCAAGTAATCAAAGGTTGGGATACTGGTGTTGCTGGGATGAAGCTAGGAGAAAAAATCAGATTATATATTCCGGCTGAATTTGCTTATGGAGAAAAAGGCTCAGCAAATGGTAAAATCCCGGCTAATGCTAACCTTATTTTTGAAATTGAGCTCTTATCAATAAACTAATATTTGTTATCCACATTCTTATTTTGGAATATTTAATAGAATTGTGATATACTATTAAAGTAATTTTAAAATAAGCAGATAATGATTAACGAACTGAGGTGAGAATCCTCGGCTGACCCGCAACTGTGATGTTTTTGCCTAAGGGCAAGAAATAAGCCAGGTCGCTTAATTATTTTCTTTTAAGTATTATCTCTTCGAGGCTTGAGAGTATTAATATTTTTTTATTCCCTCAAAGAGGGATTTTTTGTTCTTTAATTTCTAAATTTTAAAAGGAGGAATTATGTTTATTGCTCATTTCTTAAATCTTGTCGCTGTTTCTTTGCAAAACGGAACTGTCTCGGAATATACTAAATATATTCCAAATTTAATGAGATCAGATCCGGATAAATACTTAGCTAAGTATTTAGGAATTTAACAGTAAACTGGCTTTATTAAGACCGATTAGCCATGGAGAAATCCTAAACGGTCTTTTTAAAATTGAAAGATTGACAGAATAATTTTAAAGATTTATGATATTATTGTTCTTTTAAAAAAAGGAAGGAGGTGAAAACTGATTTTTAGATTTAATTAAAGCAGCAAGGGGGTGTCTAATGGGAAAGAAGATATTATTTATAGTTGTCTTATTAGCTGCCATAATAATGGAAGAAACAACTAAGGCTTATGCGAAAGGAGTGTCTTTGATGAAAAAAATACTATTTATTTCTATCTTATTATTTCCTTTTTTAATAAGTGGAACGGTTATGGCATATAGCATAAATGATCCAATTGGAGATCAGATTGGAACAGGTTTTGAAGGCTATGGCATTGACATTAAGAACTTTACCCCAGGACATAACAGCGGCAATATCATCTTTGATTTATATACCGACTATCCGCAATCAGGAGTTACTGTCGGCAAGCTGGATAACTGAGCCGGCCGATCTTTTCATGTATGAGAATTTCTATGGGAATGAATACCTTTGGGCAATTCCTTTAATAAATCATGGAACTTTTTTTGCCGGAGGCCTCTATGCCGTTGGTAACTATCTAACTTCAGATGATTTTGATCCGTCTCCTGGATCATATAGTTACAATCATGACGTTCCGGTAAGAATAAGTTCTTTAGGTAATAATTATGGCTATGACTGTTTACCAGGCGGGAAAGTTACTTGGAATTCTCTTCCTGGAGGTTCTCCTGACTATAGAATTAGTATTGAAACTGGATTCTGGGAAGATGATCTGGATGCGTCAATGAGATTAGTTTGGGGTACAGCGACATGCGCTAATGATGTTATTGAAGGCTCGGCTGCTCCTGTACCTGAGCCAGCAACAATGTTTTTGTTGGGATCGGGCTTATTAGCTTTCGCCGGTTTCCGAAGAAAAATAAGGAGAAAAAATTGATTATTAATTTAAAACCGCCATTTTAAAATAGAATGGCGGTATTTTTATTGTTAAATTCATAAAAGTAAATTTTTTAAAATATTAATTGCCAACAATTTATTTCCTTGGTAAAATATATATATTAATATTATGGCCGTGAAAAAACTTTATCGCAGTGAAAAAAATAAAATTATTGCCGGTATTCTAGGCGGATTAGGCGAGTATTTTGATGTCGACCCAGTTATTTTAAGGTTAATTTGGATTTTAATTGTAATTTTTACCGGTTTTATTCCAGGAATAGTTGCTTATTTAATTGCTATTTTCATTGTTCCGAAAAAAGCAATAAAATAAAAGTAATTTTAGCTTTATGGATAAATCTGCTAAATTAATTTTTGAAGCTTTAATTCTAATCTTCCTGTTTGTCGTTGGCCAGGTTTTTATTGTGCCAATTAGAAATCTAGTTAAAGGATCTGAATTATTTTTAGTTCCTTTTATTATGTTTTTCCTTTTAGGAATTGCTTTAATCTATTTTGCCTTAAAAAAAGAAAAAAATCTTTCTTTGCGAAGAAGATTGCTGATAACTGGTATTTCTGCCGCAAGTTTTCTTGTCGGAATTATTTTTCATAATCTTTTCTATGGATTAGCTGTCATAACAAGAAGCTTTTTCTTCTTAAATTATTTCTTTGAAATTATGCATGTTATCTTTTTCCTATTTGCTGTTTTGGTCTCTCCAATAGCTTTTATTATTGGTGCGGTTGGGACTGCGTATATGATTTTATCTAATAAAAAGGTCGATAATAATAATGAATTTTAACAATATGGATAATCAAAGTTTGAAAAAAATTAATCAGAATGAAAAAAATATTTTCTTGGTCATTATTGGCGCCTTTTTTGTCGTTCTTATCTTATTCTTTGGTGTTAGCATTCAGAACAAAATAAAAGAAGGGAAATATATTGGCCAGGAAATTGAGTCAAAAAACACTATTTCAGTTTCAGGAACTGGCGAAGTTTACGCCAAGCCTGATTTAGCTATAATTAATTTTGCAATTGAGAATGAAGCGAAAACAGTCGCTGAAGCCATGAGTGAAAATACAAAGAAAATGAACGAAATTATTAATTCCTTGAAAAACGAAGGAATTGACGAGAAAGATCTAAAAACGCTTAATTTTAATATTTATCCTCGCTATGAATGGCATGATGAATTAATCACAAAAGATAATTCGCGAAGAGTTTTAGTTGGTTATGAAGTAAGCCAGTCTTTGCAGGTTAAAATTAGAAATATGGAGCAGATTGGAGAAATTATCAGAGAAGCGGCTAATGCTGGCGCTAATCAAATTGGAAATTTGCAATTCACCATTGATAATCAGGATGAATTTGAAAAACAAGCCAGAGAGAAAGCAATTAATGAAGCAACAGAAAAAGCAAAAGAATTAGCTTCTCAATTAGGAATTGATTTAGTCAGAATTGTTAATTTTAACGAATCTAGCTCAAGACCGTCTATTTACAACCTAGCAAAATCATCTTACGATATTATGAGTGCTGGCGGAATTGAAGAAGCTTCTCAGGTAGAAACCGGCGAGAATAAAATAGAAATGACAGTTAATATCACTTACGAAATTAATTAATAAAATGTTAAGTAGAATTATCACTGGTTTAGTCATTATCGCTTTTTCTGCCTGGCTGATAATTAGCGTTATTTTTGATAGCCAAGAGAATGGCGATCTGCCGATCATTATTACAGGAATTGTCTTTTTGGTTCTTGGCTTTATTATTATCTTTAACCAAAAAGAAGATAATATTGAAGAAATTAAAAAGGCAAAAAAATAATATGGAAAATATAATTGTAACAACTGGTAATAGAATTCCTGATAAAAAAGTTGTTCAAATTCTTGGCATAGTCAGAGGAGCTACTGTTAGGGCAAGAAATATCGGCCGGGATATTGGCGCTGGCCTTAAAAGCATTATTGGCGGAGAAATAAAGACTTATACGCAAATGACTAAAAATGCCCGCGACGAAGCTTATAACAGAATGGTTAATGAAGCGCTGGCCTTAGGGGCTGACGCAATTATTAATGTCAGATTTTCTACTTCAATGGTTATGAGAAACGCTGCTGAGATGCTTGCTTATGGAACAGCAGTTAAGATAAATTAATTTTCAAAATTTAGTTTCCAATAAAAATATGCGGAAAATTATTATTCTAATATTTATTATCGCAGCTGTTGTCGGAGTCTATTATCTGACTCTTACTCCGGAAGGCAAAGAAGATTTTTCTAAATCTGGTCATTTGATAATAAATGATTCAGGAGAATACAGCCTTCTTTATGAAGAGCCAGGCGCGCCGGCTTTGTCGGCAGAGCTTAATTTTACTGATGAAACTAAATGTTTTAAAGACAGCCAAGAAAAGCCTTGCCGGGAAATTACTTTTAAAAAAGGCGATTTAGTTGAGGTTAAAGGATACTACATGGCAGAGAAGGTTAATATAAGCGAAATAAGCTTTAATCATTCGGGAGAAAGTAATTTAACGGAAATCAGCTTATTCTACTATAATTCGGAAAATGATAAAGATGAGCAGGGTAATGTCCTTTGCAGCGAAAAAGGATTAGTTCCAATAAAAGCTTTTTTGCCTAGTGATAATATTATTAAAGAAACAATTCAATTATTGATCCAAGGCAATGTTCCAGAGGGAGCTAAAAATGAAGGAGTCAGCACTGAATATCCTTTAGAGGGTTTTGAATTAAAGGAAGCTGAAAATAAAAATGGTGTTTTAACTCTGACTTTTGTAGATCCTTACAGTAAAACAACTGGCGGAGCTTGCCGGACAACAATCCTTTACTTGCAGATTGAAAAGACAGCTAAGCAGTTTGCGGATGTTAAAGAGGTTGTTATTAAGCCAGACTATCTTTTCCAACCTTAATTTTATGCGTATTTGGGATATTGATCCAAAAAAATTATGCAATAAGCATCTAATTGCCGAACATGGCGAATTGCACGTTATTTGGTCAGTTATTGTTAATAACAAGAAAGGCTTTAGCTACCATCCAGAAACAAAAAGATGGCAAGGCAAATTAAAAGCTTTATATGCTAGGCATGAAAAATTAGTTAAAGAAATGTCCCGGCGCGGTTTCAATCACTGTTCCGCTTTAGACAAAAAACAAGCTAAGGGCCAGTCTAAGCAAGATAAATTTGTTAATACAATTGCTGAACAAAAAATAATATTAAGAAATAAAAAGTGCGGTTGCTTTTTATAAATATGAACTATAGACGTTTAGTAATTTCTCTAATTATGCCTCAATTGGCCGGAGTAATCGGTTCTTTCTTTACTGCGCCAGCTATTCCGGCTTGGTACAGCACGCTAACTAAACCAAATTTTAGTCCGCCTAATTGGCTTTTTGCCCCAGTTTGGCTTTCTCTCTATTTATTAATGGGTATTAGCGCTTACCTTATTTGGCAAAAGACAGCTGAACAAGAAAAAGCTAAAAGCGCCTTAAAGCTTTTCTGGTCTCATTTAATTTTTAATGCTCTTTGGTCAATAATTTTTTTTGGCTTGCAAAATCCCGGCTTAGCTTTCTTAAATATAATTATTCTGTGGATCTTGATTGTTATTTTAATAGTAAAATTCTGGAAAATAAGCAGTTGGGCGGCTTATCTGCTAATTCCATATCTTATCTGGGTAAGCTTTGCTAGTATACTTAATTATTATATTTGGTATTTAAACTAAAATGCATCTTTCGATCGGAATAGTCGGTTTGCCAAATGTCGGCAAATCAACTTTATTTCAAGCTATCACGAGAAAACAAGTTGACCGCCAAAATTATCCTTTTTGCACTATTGATCCTAATATTGGCGTAGTGGCTGTCCCGGATAAAAGAGTTGACCAGCTGGCTGAATTAACTAATTCGGCTAAAAAAATCTATACAACTATAGACTTTGTTGATATTGCTGGTTTAGTTAAAGGGGCTAGCCAGGGAGAAGGTCTGGGGAATAAATTTTTGGCAAATATTAGGGAAGTTAGCATCATTGTCTATGTTTTGCGCTGTTTTCAAAATAATCAGATTATCAATACTGAATCAGAGATAGATCCAATTAAAAACAAAGAAATTTTAGAAACAGAGATGGCTCTAAAAGATCTGGCAACTTTAGAAAAAAGAATTCTTGATTTAACAAAAGAATCTAAATCAGGCAGCAAAGAAGCTGTTAAAGAACTAGAAGTTTTAAAAAAAGCTTGCCAGTTTTTGCAAAAAGGAGAAATTCTGGCTAACGAAGATTGGGAAGAAAAAGAAAGACAGATACTTAACAGCTACCAATTATTAACTTTTAAGCCTAGGCTTTATTTACTTAACGGCAAAGAAGAAGAAATTTCTCCAGAAATAATTGAAGAATTCAAAAAAAATAATTTATCTTTTTTAATCCTTGATGTTTTATCAGAATTTGATTCTACCGAGCTTAGTCCGGAAGAAAGAAAAGAATTTGATTTGCCGCAGGATTTAAAAATAGATAAATTGATTAAAGAATCTTATTCCTTGCTTAATCTGATTACTTTTTTAACAACTGGCTCTGATGAAACAAGAGCTTGGACTTTGCGCAAGGGCGAAAAAGCTCCGCAGGCTGGCGGAACAATCCATAGCGATTTCGAATCTCATTTTATTAAAGCTGATGTTATTAGCTGCGAAGATCTTTTGAGAGCTGGCGGTTTCGCTCAAGCTAGAGAGAAAGGCTTAATTAGGACTGAGGGGCGGGATTATGTTGTTCGTGACGGAGATGTTATCGAAATTAAGCATAATGCTTGATTGAAATAAAAAGGATTTTTTATTGTATTAGTATTTAGGAGTTATTATGCCTTATTCGGTAAATAAATATACGGATGAGCGAGTAATTCGTATGATTCAATCAGGCAAAATTGATTTTTTCGAAATAATAGTTGAAAGATACGAGAAAAAGATGTTGCGTTACGGAAGAAAGTTCCTGGCCAATTATAATGATATTGAAGATATGGTGCAGGAGATATTCATTAAGGCTTATACTAATATTCAAAGCTTTGACCTCTCAAGAAAATTCTCTGCTTGGATTTATCGAATTGCTCATAACGAATTTATTAATGCTATTAAGAAGAAAGGCAAGGAACCGTTGCCTATTTTTAATTTAGATATTTTATGGCCTTATCATATTTCTAAAGAAAAAGCCGATAGAGAAGTCAACCTAAAAGAACTTCAGAAGATGCTGAATAAATGTTTAGATAAAATAAGCCCAAAATATCGCGAGACATTAATTTTATATTATTTCGAAGAATTAAGTTATCAAGAAATTGCTGATATTATGCATATTCCAATTGCTACGGTAGGAATTAGATTAAAAAGAGGTAAGGAAAATATGAAATTCCTTCTAAAAAAATATGGTTTCAATAAGTAAAAAAGTTTTCAATAAAATAAAAGAGGACAAAATAAAAATGCGTCCTAAGATTTTCTTTGCTCTAAAGACTTTTTTGTTTTCTTTATTAACTTTATTACTAATAATTTTTGTTATTTATCTTTTTAGCTTTTTATTCTTCCATTTAA
The DNA here is from genome assembly GCA_964629675.1 of uncultured Candidatus Saccharibacteria bacterium. Classification (GTDB taxonomy): domain Bacteria; phylum Patescibacteriota; class Minisyncoccia; order Portnoybacterales; family UBA2143; genus CAZVUG01. The sequence continues at coordinate 54,987 of CAZVUG010000016.1, read as the reverse complement.
AAATGAGCGGAGTTTGGTTTCTGCCCAAATTTGGCTTTTCTGCCACAGGTATTTTAATTAAGTCCTTGCCTTGGCTGCTTATCCTAACAGTTGTTGTTTCAGTAATTATATTAGAAATTTTTATCAAAAGATTCTCTTTTGCCTATCGCCGGCCAATAATTTATTCAGTAATAGGCATTGTTCTTTTCGCCCTTTTAAGCAGTTTTGTTATTGGCAAAGCCCAAATACATCCTAATCTTTTTTGGCAAGCTCAAGAAAAGAAACTGCCGATGGTGGGAAAAATCTATCGTAATTTTGGAATGCCTAAACTTCCGCAAGTACATTATGGTATTATCTCAGAAAAATTAGATAATGGTTTTATATTAGAAAATCCTCAAGGAGAAAAAATAACGGTTTCAACTGAATTAATTAATCAGGAAAATATGAAAGAATTTAAAGAAGGCGATAATATCATAATTATAGGCAAGAAAGATAATAATAATATTTATTCTGCTAATATTCGTAAAATTGAAGAAAATTTTGAGATTTTTCAAAAACGGCCCCTTCATAAACAAATGCATTTCAATAGATAATGAAATAAAATAATTTTTTTTCTGTATTTAATAAAAGAAGGCTAAACGAGAAGAGAGGAATTTGCTCGTCTTTAGCCTTCTTTTTATATAAAAAATGAAATAAATTTAATTTTTTCTTGTATTAATAAATAAAGACCCCAAGCACCAATTCTGTTATCCTCTCTAAGAAAACTGCTGCAGGGCAAGGTCGAAAAAATAAATTTAAAGGGGAAATTTTATATGAAAAAGAAATATTTTGCTTATGCTATTTTACCAGCTTTAGCCTTAATTGTCGCAAGTACAAGTATAGCTTCTGCTCAAGGCTGGTTTAGAGGCTTAAACAGTGTTAATCCTGAAGAATGTGTCCAAAGGCATGAAGAAATGTTTAACAATCAAGCTGAATTTTTAGGTCTAAGCATAGAAGATCTGAAAAATGCTTGGGTTGAAGGTAAAAATTTTCATGAAATTGCCGAAGAGCAAGGTATTACACAAGAACAGATTAGAGAACATTTTGCCGAAAAAGCAGGAGAACAAATGAGAAATCGCCTACAGATTTTGGTAGATAATGAAGTTATCAATCAAGAACAGGCCGATCAGCGCTTAGAATCAATGAAAAACAAATTTGGCGAAAACGGAGAAAGAATGGGTTTTTATCAAAGAGGCTATGGTAAAAAACTTGGTATCAGCCTGGACTAGCAGAATGTTTGAACATGAAGAGAATCTTAGATATTCTTTTTATCAAATAAAAGATATCTAAGATTTTTCTTTTTATTTACAGTTTTTTGTTTTATTGTTCAATTTATGTTAATATGTTAATATAAATAAAATATATAAATAAGTAAAAAATAATTAAACAAATAAATTTATGATAAAAGAAAAAAAAGTTAATTTAAAAAAATCATCATCTGAACTCTATTTTACGATTAGCCTGGTTGTTTTAGCTGTTGCTGCCTGGTTGGTGTTTTCATATATTAATTCACCTATAGATAATAATGAGGAAACACAAGTAGCTGAAAACAATCAAACAGAGATAGTAGCTGAAGTAAATAAGACAAAAATTTCTCGGGCTGATTTTGAAAGACAGGTTGGCTTATTTGAATCAGGCGAAGAAATTAATGAGGAACAGCGCCAATTTATCCTTAATCAGATGATTAATAATGAACTTTTTCTTCAAGATGCTCAGAAACGCGGAATTTCGGCAGGCTCAGAAGAAATTAACAGCCAATATGACGAGATTGTCCAGCAATTTGAATCAAGAGAGCAATTAACCGAAGCCTTAGTTGATAATAATTTAACTGAGGAAAGCGTAAAATTAGATATTGCTGACCAAATTATTCTCCAGAAATATCTTGAATATGTTGAAAACAGCAGAGAATTTACAGCAAATGAAACAGAAGTTAATGATTATTATGAAAGATTAAAAGCTGAAGAGCCGGAAGATTTAGCTTCGCTTGAAGATATTTACGAAATTATTGAAGAGCAGGTTATCAACGATAAAATCAATAATGTTTTAGAAGAAATAATTGAAGAACTTCGCGCGAAAGCGAATATTAAGACCTACCTCTAATCTATGGGCTATAAAATTAGGCCGGCTTTGTTAATTATTGATTTTCAGAATTGTTTTGTTTCAACAAACGGTTCTTTTGCTAAGCTCGGTTATGATGTTTCTCTTTATCAGAAAATAACGCCAGTGCTTAAATCAACTTACCAAAAAGCAAAGTCAATGGAAATACCAATAATATTTTCCCAGGCAATCCGCGAAGAATCAGGAGTTGATTTATTAGAGAAAGAACATCAGATATTGCCGCAAAAACGCCGGGAAAGAATTAAAAAAATACCGCTTTGTACCCGAGGAAGTCAAGATGCAAAAATGGTTGATGAATTGACTCCGGACAGCCATGATTTAGTTATTAACAAAAGAAGAGACTCTATTTTCCAGCATACTGAATTAGAAATCTGGCTAAGATCTTTAAAGGCCGATACTTTAATTTTTACTGGCGTAGATACAGCTATCTGTGTGGAGTCTTCATTAAGAGATGCTTTCAATAGGGGTTGGGACGTAATTCTTCTATCTGACGCAACTGCTTCCTTAGAGCCTGATTTTTATAAGACAACTCTTCTAGAAACTGAAGAAAATTTTGGCTTTGTCATGAAGTCGGAAGATTTTTTTAAGAACTTAAAAAAAGACAGCGAAGGATGTTTTATTTTAGAAAAATAAAGGAAAGCATTATTGACAAATTAATCATAAATGATATTTTTGTTGCAAAGATAATGTTTGATTAAACGGTTGAGGATAATCTTGACCGTTTTTTGAATTAATGATGAAAACAGAAAAACTAAGGGAATTTTACGAAAAATATGAGCGCTACATATCTCCAGCAGCTCTTTTAGCTGGTTTTGTTTGGGATAATCTTACTTTAAGCCGGATTGATCTGCTTTATGATAATATAGTTATTATTACTTATTTAATAATAGCTGCCATAGCTATCTTATTAATAAATGTTTATGAAAAGATCAGAGGACGATTTTTTGAAAAAGTTGTTATTATCATGCCTTTTGTCCTGCAATTTGCTTTTGGTGGGCTTTTTAGCGCTTTCGTTATCTTTTATTTCAAAAGCGCCTCTCTTTTAACCAGCTGGCCTTTTCTCCTTGCCTTAGCCGGGTTATTGATAGGCAATGAAGTTTTCCGCCAGCGTTATTCTCGTTTAATTTTTCAGATGAGCATCTTCTTTATTTCTGTTTTTTCTTATTCTATTTTTGCTTTGCCAGTCCTTTTAAATAAGATGGGCGATTCAATCTTTATTATTAGCGGGATTATCTCTTTGCTTTTAATTTCTCTTTTTTCCTGGGCTCTTTTCCGTTTTATCCCGGAAAGATTAAAGCCGAATCGAATTTCTCTTTTTTCCAGCATTGGATCTATCTATCTTGTGTTTAACGTTCTTTATTTTACTAATATCCTGCCGCCAATTCCTTTAGCTCTTCAAGAAAGCGGTATTTACCATCAGGTGCAAAGAGTTGCTGGAAATAAATATCAAGTTCTTTATGAACCAGCTCCTTGGTATCTATTTTTTAAAGATTTTAATCCTGTTTTTCACTGGGTTCCGGGAACGCCAATTTACAGCTATAGCTCTGTTTTTGCACCGACAGAAATTAAAACAACTATTGTCCATCGCTGGTCTTATTTCAACCAAGAGACTGGAGAATGGGAAATAAGGAATACCTTAAAATACCAGATGGCCGGTGGTCGTGATGGCGGTTACCGCGGTTACAGCTTTAAAAGTAATTTTTCTCCCGGCAAATGGAAAGTGGAAGTCATGACAGAAAGAGGGCAAGTTTTAGGCAGTTCAAAATTTGAAGTAGTTGAAGTTAAAGAGAAGCCGGAATTGAGAACAGCTTTCTATTAAGATTGTTCTAACTGTCTTTTTTAGAATAAATTTGTTATAATAATAAAAATAGTAAAGAAAGGATAAAAATATGCAAAAAACATCAATTTTTATTTTAGCTTTCCTCCTATTATTTTCTGGAGCAGTTGTACTGGCTCAGGAAAACGGGACAGCGGAAGCGCTACTAGACGAAGATGTCCTGCCTGAAGATTTAGACATAACAGAACCGAATCTTTTGCCGGACAGCCCTTTTTATTTTTTTAAAAATATGCAGCGCAGCATCCAAAGCTTTTTTACTTTTGATCCAATGAAAAAGCTTGAATTAAAAGAAAGATTTACCAATCAGAGATTAATAGAGTTAAGGAAGATGAATAAAGAAGGAAAAAGCACTGAAGATATTCAAAAGGCAGCTGAGGGTTATCAGGATGAACTGGCGAAATTAAAAGAAGCAGCAGAAAAAGCTAAAGAAAAGCTAGGAGAAGATGGACAAATAGATACTTTTCTGGATAAGCTTATCCAGCATCAAGCGCTTCATCAAAGAATATTACAGAAATTAGAAGAGCAAGTTCCAGAAGAAGCTTTTGCAAAAATTAAAGAGGCTAGAGAAAGGCATTTAGAAAGATTTAGCGAAGTAATGACAAAGCTGGAAGAAGATCCGGAAAAAATCAAAGAAGCTTTGGAAGAAAATATTCAGAAAATAGAAGGAAGCCAGTTTAAAGAATTTAAAAATGTAGAATTTTTAGAAAACTTGCAAGAAAAAGTTCCGGAAAAGATAAAGGAAATTATTGAAGAAGTTAAAGAAAATTCAGTGTCTCGCTTACAAGTAAGAATTGAAGGGATGACAGCAGAAAAATTAGAAGAATTTAAAGATTATACTGAAAAAATATCCGGAGAAGAAGAAGGGCATGTAAAAATCTTAAATAATTTAAAAAATAAATTAGAGGAAGTTCCTCAAATTCAGGCAGAAATTATTCAGCAAAAAGAAAAGATTGAAGAGAAAATAAGGACAAGAGTACAAAATATGCTCAATAAAGAGAATTAGGATTGACTTTATTTCTATAATAAGGTATATTCTATATTAATAGTAAGTAACTTATTCGTTTTTCCTTACATAAATTAGTGTTAGGTTAAAATATTGAATAAGAAGGTCGGCTTACTCCTTATCAAATAAATTATGTAAGGAAAAATATGTCAAAAAAGTTATACGTAGGTGGGTTGCCTTATGAAACCACAGAAGATTCTTTAAAAGATCTTTTTTCCCAACAGGGAACCGTTGAGTCAGCCGTTATTATCACAGATAAAATGTCTGGTCGCTCAAAAGGTTTTGGTTTTGTAGAAATGAGCAGCGAAAAAGAAGCCCAAAAAGCAATCGAAGCCTTAAATGGCCAAGATTTCGAAGGGCGTAAAATAACTGTTAATGAAGCCCGCCCCTTGGAAGATCGTCCAAGAAACAATTTCAACAGAGATGGCGGAAGCAGATACAATCATTAATAAACAGAAAAGTAAGTAAGAGCAAAAACCCCCTCAATGGGGGTTTTTGATTTGTCTTTGCCTTCATTTTTGCCAAGAAATGTTTTAGAATTTAAACAAATGTCTAAAGATAAAAAAATTCATATTGGAACTTCCGGCTGGTATTATCAGCATTGGCTGGGCAGTTTTTATCCGCCAGAAATGAAAAGCAGAGATTTCTTAAATTATTATTCTAGAAATTTTTCAACAACAGAAATAAATAATTCTTTTTATCAATTGCCAGCCGCAAAAACATTTATCAATTGGCAAAAAACAGTTCCGGCTGATTTCCTCTTTGCTGTTAAAGCAAGTCGTTATCTTACCCACATGAAAAAATTAAAAGATTCCCAGCAATCTTTGGAGAAATTCATTGATCGAGTCAGCTTGTTGAAAGATAAGTTGGGGCCTATTCTTTTTCAGCTTCCGCCTAGATGGAATGTCAATGCAGAAAGACTGGATAATTTTTTAAAAGCTCTGCCGAAGAGTTACCGCTATGCTTTTGAATTCAGAAATCAAAGCTGGTTTGAAGAAGAGATAAAAGAAATTTTAAAAAAACATCAGGCAGCTTTTTGTATTTATGATTTAGAAAATAATCTTTCGCCTAAATGGATTACAGCCAATTTTTCTTATATCCGCCTTCACGGCCCGGAAAAATTAGCTTATCAAGGAAAATATTCGCAGAAAGAATTAAAAGATTGGGCAGCTTTTCTTAAAAGATTAGCTAATCAGGGGAAAGAAGTCTTTTGTTATTTTGATAATGACCAAAAAGGTTACGCAACAGAAAATGCCTTAATGCTTAAAAAAATCTTGCAATAAAATTTTTTTGTTTTGCTTAATTTTAAATAATAACTTGACAGAATTTGCTACTTTGCTAAGATAGTGGTATCTTCTTAAAGGCAGGAGAGAAAAGAAAAACAAACTTTTCATTTTAGGCTTGATCTTATTGCTGCTAATGGTTGTTATTTTCATTTTAGAAGGTTGCATTTATGCCGGCTTAATAATTTTATCAATGTTTTATTTAATTGCTTTAGCTTTGGTTAAAGATAAAGTAATTAAGAAAGATCAGGCATAGTTTAAATAGAAATTATTTTTCAAGCCGTTTTTTAAAAAGCGGCTTTTATATTTATTTGACAGATTTTTCTCTTTTGTGTAATATCAACGAAATAAATTGAATTGTTCGTTATTGTCCCTTTACAAATATATAGTATAAATTTTAGGAAAAGAAAGGAGGAATTAGTCATGGAAAATATAAATTCTCAGAGAGGTCTTGAGCTTATTAGCTTGCAATTACTTTGCGTTTCAGCCCAGAATATTATCAGCACAGGAATTTCGAAAGAGATGAATCCGATGAAAAAAGAAATTATTCTCGATTTAAAAGATTTTTTTGATACTATTCTTAACGGGTTTGAATTTATAATGGAGAAAGAAGAAGATAAATTTTCTACTGCAACTAATCCGTATAGCTCAATTAAAATTGAACGAGCCTATAAATCTATTTCTCGTATCTTGCCGGAAAATATTGAAGAAGGAAAAAAAATAATTGAAGACAATAAAGCAACTTGCAGCGAAATTATTGGAGGAAAATCTTCTCAGGAGAGTCTCGATAAATTATATTCATTTTGCGATAAAATTGTTAATTATCTTGATAGTTGTCTTGAAGGAGAAATATATATTGCCTCCTAAAATTATATCCATAAAAATAAAGGAGCTTGCAAAAGGCAAATTATGTCTAATCAAGCTCCTTTTTATTTTTAGATATTTCTTTGATTTAAAAAATGTTTTATGCTAAAATAAAAATATGAAGATAACAAAAGAGCTTCCTCAATTTAAAGAAGAGAAAAGCTTGCTAATTGTTGCCAGCCGTTTTGAAACTGATTTTTATTTAGCTTACCAAGGCAAAATTAATAAAATTAAAGATTTTAAATTTACCCGGCCGACTTATTCTGATCGAGAAGGATTTTTTGCCTCAAAAGGCAGCGGTAAAATATATGGCTCGGGATCAGTTTATGAGCCGAAGAAAGAAAGAATCAGGCAAGAATTCAAAAGGGAATTCGAAAAAAATATTAAAGAAGTGTTAAATGATGATGAGATAGATGATTTATACATTTTTTGTCCTAGCTATATTAAAAACGAGATAAAAAGAACACTGAAAGAAGCAGTTCAAAGAAAAGCTAAATCATTCTTTGAAGGCGATTTTAATAATGAGCATCCTTTTGCCTTATTAAAGAAAATAAAAATAAAAAAAGGGAAAGCAGTTTTCCCGATAGCTAAAGAAGCTTGGCAGATTTTGAAGAAATTTAAGAAGTGAGGAATTGGTAAGCTTCTAAATTGTCTAAGACAAAGCGAGAAATTAAAAAATTGTTTTTAACTGATTGATGGGCAGCTTGGCCCATCTTTTTTATTAAATTAGGATTTTTCAAAAGCTGGATTAATTTTTCAGCTGCTTCTTCAGGACTGGAAACCAAAAATCCGTTTTGATTATCTTTAATCTGCAGGCTAATCCCTTTAGTCTGGCCGCCAATAACCGGTTTTTTCTTCCACATTGCTTCAGTAACTGTCAGGCCAAAACCTTCTTTGATAGATTTTTGCATAACAACAGAGCTAACAGTATAAACTGAGTTAATGAAAGAATCATTAGTTATTCCCCGAAGATCTGATGGTTTGAAAAAAATATGAATATCTGGATCTTGACCAGACTGCTTTTTAACTTCTTTAAATATTTTTAAAGCTTGGGGATCATCGCAAGCTTGTGAAAGGCCGGCTAGAATAAGCTGTAATTTAGGAAAATCTTTTTTGGCTAAATAATATGCTTTTAAAACACCTAGGGGATCTTTCCACGGATCAAAGCGGGAAACTTGAGAAATGATCGGTTGGTTAATTTTAACTCCGTAATTAGAAATAATTCTTTCTGCTTCAATATGGCTCATTTCTTTATTCTTTTCTGTGAAAGGATCAATTGCCGGCATAATAATTTTTGATTTTTCCTTATTAAGCCAATCGGGCCGATAGCTAGGATGACTTAAAATAATCATCATGTATTTTTCTATTAATGGCTGAAGAAATTCTAAGATATGCTGGTTGGGCTGCGATAAATCAATATGCAAGCGGAGAATTGAAAGAGTTTTTTTGCCGAAATAGTCTATTAAGGGCAGGGGTTGAGGATCGTGAATAACTACTATATCCGGCTTTTCTTTTGCTAAAAGCTCCTTGAAAGAAACAGCTATTTTCTGGTAAAGCCATTCTAAATAGAAATATTTTTCGGCAGCTGATAAAAATCCTGGCTCTCCTTGTAAAAGATTATGTATTTTTTTAGTTATTTTAAAGAAGTTTTCAGGCGCTTTAATAATATACCAACTTGAATTAATTCCTAAAGAACGTTCTAGAGGCAATTGGTTTTTAAGTAATTCTGAAACGCCACCGCCTAATTGAGTAGAGTTAATATGAATAATTTTTTTGCCTTTCAGCTTTTGGGATATTTTGATGCTTTTCTCGCATATCTCCGGAGTGATTTTCTGATATTCTCTAAAATCTTTTGCTTGAATTTTAACTTGATCAAGATGGTCCATAAATATATTTTAGCAAATAATTAAAACTCTTACTACTATTTACTATTTTTTTTAATATGTTATGATAAAACAATGAAAAATTTAATTATTATTTTTAGTTTTATCACACTCATTTTTGGAGGATTTTTTGCCTATCAAGGTTTTTTTGGCGACAAAAATTCAGATTATGAAATTACTTTAGTCAAAAAAGGAGAAGTTAATCAATTAGTCTCCGTTATTGGAACAGTCGTTCCGGCTAAAGAAATAGACTTAGAATTTGAAAAATCAGGCAAAATAAAAGAAGTTTTAGTTGAAAAAGGAGATAAGGTTAATGACGGGCAAGAATTAATTAAGCTGGAAACAGGCGAATTAAATGCTCAATTAGCAGCTAGCCAAGCTAGTTTGGAATTAGCTCAGGCTAAATTGGAAAAAACTTTAGCTGGCACCCAGCCAGAAGAAATCGAGGTTTATAAAGCAGCTGTTGAAATTGCTGAAACTGATGTTAAGAACAAAGAACAGATTTTAGAAGATATCCAGGAAACTGCTCAAAATGATTTAAATAACGAATATGAAGAAATTCCATATATTTTAATCGATGCTTATCGAGAAATGGATGATGCTTTGAGTAAACAAGTTGACGATCTTTTTTCAAGTGAAAATACTAGTAATCCTGATTTAACTTTTAAAACTAGTAATTCAAAATTGGAGATTACCGTCAAAAATCAAAGATCAGCTTCTGGTAATTATTTAGATGATTTTAAAGAAGAAATAGATAATCTAAATAACAATGACCGTGATAGCTTAATCCAATCATTGGAAAACGCAAAAACTTATTTAACATATGTCAGTAATTTCCTAATTGACTTAACCAGCTTGCTTAATAATGCAATTGCTGTTAGTGCTTCTACCTTAAGTACCTACAAAGCTTCAGTTGATACCGCTCGGACTAATGTTGGTAGCGCCTTAAATGATATTAACGACCAAATTTATGATATTTCCAGTACTAAATTAACTAACCAAAGTAATATTAATACCGCTCAAGCTAATTTAGAAGCTGCTAAATCAAGTTTGGCTAAAGCTAAAGAAGAATTGACTTTAAAAAAATCAGCTCCTCGCCAAGTAGATATTGAATTAGCTCAAGCTGAATTAAGGGAATCCCAGGCAAGGTTTTGGGAAATTCAAGAAAAAATAAATAAATCGATCTTAAAATCGTCAAGCGATGGGATAGTCATTGCCGTAGAAAAAGAAACAGGGGAAACGGCTCAAGCTAACCAGACTATTCTATCGATAATCAACGAAGGCAAATTCCAAATTGAAGCTAATGTTTCAGAAACGGAAATTGATAAAGTTAAATTAGGCAATGAGGTGGGAATGACTTTAGATTCTTTAGGTCCTGAAGAAGAATTCTCTGGAAAAGTTATTAAAATTGATCCGTCAGAAACAATAGTTTCCGGAGTAATTTATTACCAAATTAAAGTTCTTTTTGACAGCGAAAATAGCCGAATTAAATCAGGCATGACAGTTAATCTAAATATTAAAACTAATCAAAAAGAAAACGTCCTCTGCCTGCCTTATTATCTTATTAAAAATAAGGATAGCTATAAATATGTTTTAGTTCTAAAGGATAATAATGAAACCGAGGAAAGAAAAGTTAAAATTGGCTTAGAAGGAGAAAATGAGGTGGAAATTTTAGAAGGATTAAAAGAAGGGGAAAAAGTAATTTATGCTGATTAAATTAGAAAATATCGGGAAAAATTATGTTAATGATAATTTAGTAACCCCGGCTTTGAGCGGGGTTACTTTTGAAGTTGAAAAAGGCGAATTTATTGCTATCATGGGCTCTTCTGGATCAGGCAAATCAACATTGATGCATATTATTGGATTTTTAGACAAGCCCACTTCAGGAAAATATTTCTTAGAAGGAGAAGAAGTTAGTAAATTTCAAGATGAAAGATTAGCCCAAATTAGAAACCAAAAGATTGGCTTTGTTTTTCAGAACTACAATCTTTTATCTAGAACTTCCGTTTGGGATAATATTTTGCTGCCAACTATCTATACGCCGCATGTTGACCGGCAAGCAGTTGAAAAAAGAGCCAAAGATCTTTTGCAAAAAGTTGGTATTTCTCATCGAATTAATCATTTGCCTAATCAGCTTTCTGGCGGAGAACAGCAAAGAGCAGCTATCGTTAGGGCTTTGGTCAATCAGCCTAGCCTGATTCTGGCTGATGAACCAACTGGCAATCTGGACAGCCATTCTGGGCAAGAGGTTATGGAGGTCCTACAAAAGCTCAATCAAGAAGAAGGCCATACAATTTTAATGGTTACCCACGAAAAATATCTAGCTGAATGTGCTCATCGGGTTTTAGGTCTAAAGGACGGTAAATTAATTAGTGATTGGAAAGTAGAAAATCAGAGAATAGCTAAAAATGGATTAAATAAATAAAGCTATGATGCGTTTATTAAGCATTTTTAAATATTCGCTTAAAAACTTAATGCTGCGGAAAGGGCGGTCTTTTTTAACTATGCTGGGCATTATTATCGGCGTAGCTGCGGTAATCTCAATTATGTCAGCTGGCGCAGGTGCTCAGGATTTACTTTTATCCCAAGTCCGCGCTATGGGAAGCAATCTCATAGGGATTTTGCCAGGGGCTTCAGATGAAATGGGAGCTCCGGCATCGGCTTTTGGCATTGAAGTAACAACTTTAACCCACGAAGATGAGATAGCCCTTGAAAATTTAAATCATGTTACTGCTGCTTGTCCCTACGTTAATGGCCGAGGAACTGTCAGTTTTTTTAACCAGAGCCGCAATTATGATTATTTGGGAGTAGATGCTGATTATCTTGAAATAGAAGACGCTTCTGTGCAAGAAGGCCGTTTTATTAAGCCAGACGAGGTAAGCAGTTTAGCCCGGGTAGTTGTCTTAGGCAGCAAAGTGAAAGAAGAGCTTTTCGGAACAGATAATCCAATTAACCAGAGAGTCAAAATTGGCCAAGTAAGCTTTAAAGTTATCGGCGTCATGGAAGAAAGGGGAGTTGTCCTTTTCCAGAATCAAGATAAGCAAGTTTTTCTGCCAGTCAAAACTGCTCAGAAAATGCTTCTAGGAATAGATCATTTAACTTTTATTAGAGTTAAAGTAGATGAAGCGGAAAATATTGATTTAACAATTAATCAAATCAAAGAAAACCTTCGCTTTCGGCATAATATTAAAGATCCCAAAAAAGATGATTTTTCTGTCAGAAACATTGCTCAGGCTTTAGATATTCTGGGCGTAATAACGCAAGCTTTAAAAATGTTCCTAACTGTTGTTGCTGCTATATCTTTAATTGTCGGCGGCATAGGCATTATGAATATTATGTTCGTTGTTGTTAATGAGCGGACTAGGGAAGTTGGCTTAAGAAAAGCTTTGGGCGCGCAAAGAAAAGATATTATGATCCAATTTTTAATGGAAAGCTCAACAATGACTTTAATAGGCGGATTGCTTGGAATCATTTTAGGAATTTTAATTTCTTTATCAGTCAGTTTAGGGGTTAACTGGTATGGATTTGACTGGAATTTTATTATTACGCCTACCTCAATCATTGTCTCTTTGTTAATGGCTATTGGAATTGGCTTGCTTTTTGGCCTGTGGCCGGCCAATAAAGCAGCTAAGTTGAATCCAATTGAAGCTTTAAGATACGAATAATGAATTTATCAGCTACTATCAAACAATCAATTATTGCTTTAAAGGCTAACAAATTGCGTAGCTTATTGTCTATGCTTGGTATTGTTATTGGTGTCGGCGCAGTTGTCATGATTCTTTCTTTGGGCCAAAGCTTAAAAGAGCTAGTAACAAGCGAAATAGAATCTTTTGGGTATAATGTGATGGATATAGCAGTTAAAATACCTGATCAAGACGAAGTAGGCTCAATGGTCTCAATGGCCCAGGGAATAAAAATTACCACCTTAAAAACTAGAGATATTGAAGCGCTCCAAGATAAAGAGAAATTTCCTTATATAGAAGCAGTCACTGGACAAGCTTTTGCTCAAGATTGGGCAACTTACCGAAATAACGAGAAAAGAGTTTTGATCTACGGCGGAAGTCCTGACTTTTTGAAAATTTTCCGGACAATGAAAATAGAAGAAGGCCGCTTTTTTATAGAAAACGATAATCAAAGCTTAGCCAGGGTAGCTGTTTTGGGAAATAATTTAAAAAAAGAGCTTTTTGCCGAAGAAGATCCTTTAGATAAAAAAATTAAATTAAAGGGACAAAGTTTTAAAGTGGTTGGCGTATTAGAGCCTTATGGCGGAATTAGTTTTGGCGGAATAGATATGAATGATTTTATTTTCTTGCCTTTAAATACAACTCTCAAAGAAGTTTTAGGCATAGATTATTTATCAGAAATTGCCTTAACTGTTAAAGATCCAAGCTACTTTCCTCGAGCTGAAGAAGAAATTTCCCGAATGCTTCGACAAAATCATAATATCAAAGATCCAAGCAAAGATGATTTTATGATTACAACTATGCAGGAAATATTAGAACAAGTTGAAGATATTACAATTATCTTAGATTTGCTTTTAGGATTTTTAGCTGGCATTTCCTTGTTAGTCGGCGGAATAGGCGTTATGAATATTATGTTAGTTTCAGTCAGCGAGCGAACTAGGGAAATTGGCTTGCGCAAATCATTAGGAGCTAACCGCAAAGATATCCTGCGACAATTTTTGTTAGAAAGCTTAATAATGACTAGCTTAGGAGGCATTACTGGAGCAATTCTAGGCGTAGCTGGAGCTTTTGTTGGGGGAATAATAGCGCAGAGCCAAGGTTTGTCTTGGCCTTTAGTTGTTTCTTGGCCGGCAATTGTCGCTGCTTTTTTAGTCACCTTAGCAATAGGAATTTCTTTTGGTATGTATCCTGCCCGCAAGGCTGCGCAAATGAGTCCTGTTGAAGCAATCAGGAAAAACTCTTGAAATTGTTTCAGTTTTTCTATAGAATGGAATAATAATTAAAGGGGTTTGAGGCCCTTCTTAAAAATATGTTACAAACTTACTATATCTTAGCAATTCCATTAATTGCTTTATTATTCGCTGGCCTTTTAGCCTGGCGGATAAAAAAACAAAAAGTAGCTGAAGGCAAAGCGAAAGAAATCAGCGATATGATCCATCGCGGATCAATGACTTTTCTTAATAGAGAATATAAGATTCTCATTATCTTTGCTTTAATTGTTTTTGTCTTAATCTACTATTTCTTAAAGCCGGAAACAGCTTTTGCTTTTATTGGCGGAGCTTTTCTAAGCGCTTTAGCTGGGCAGATTGGTATGAGGATAGCAACGATGGCTAATGTTAGAACGGCTGAAAGCTTGAAAAAAAGCTTAGGATCGGGCCTTAATGTTGCTTTTAATAGTGGCAGCGTAATGGCTCTAAGTGTTGTTGGCTTTGGTCTTTTAGGCGTAGCTATTTTTTATTTAATTTTTAAAGAGCCAACCATTATTTATGGTTTTGGCTTTGGAGCTTCAGCGGTCGCTCTTTTTACCAGAGTCGGCGGCGGTATTTATACTAAAGCAGCAGATGTCGGTGCTGACTTAGTCGGCAAAGTAGAAAAGGGGATTCCGGAAGATGACCCAAGGAATCCGGCAACGATTGCTGATAATGTCGGTGATAATGTCGGAGATGTTGCTGGAATGGGCTCGGATCTTTTTGAGACCTATGTTGAAAATATTACAGCAGCGATGGTAATTGGCTCTTTGGTTATTGCAGGAGATAAAGGAATCTTTCTGCCAATGACTATTGCGGCAACCGGTATCTTAGTTAGTTTAATTAGCAATATTTTTATTAAAATGAGTTCTCGCGAAAAGAAAGGCAGTTCAAGAAGGAAAGAAGAAGAAAAGGGATTGGGACAGAAAATACTAAACCGCGGTATTTGGGGAGCTACTATTCTAATGGCTTTTGCTGCTTATGGTTTAGTCAAATATTTAGGTTTTGGCCTGGATATTTTCTACTGTATTATCTCCGGTCTCTTGGCTGGATTTGTTATTGGCTTGATTACGGAATATTTTACTTCGCATCAGTACAGATTTACGAGAAAAGTAGCCCAGGCTGCTCAAACTGGGGCAGGGACTAATGTTATTGCTGGTTTTGCCTTAGGCTTAACAAGTACAGTTGTTCCTGTCTTGACAATAGCTTTAGTCATTTTCCTTTCATATACCTGGAGTCAACTTTTTGGTATTACTTTAGCGGCTGTCGGCATGCTCTCCACTTTAGGAATAGTTCTGGCTACAGATACTTTTGGTCCAGTGACTGATAATGCTGCTGGTATTGCGGAAATGGCTGGCATGGGAAGCGATATTAGAGAAAAGGCGGAAGATTTAGACGCTGTTGGCAACACAACAGCAGCCATTGGCAAAGGATTTGCAATTGGTGAAGCAGCTATGACGGCTTTAGTTTTAATGGTCAGTTTTAGTACAATTGTCGGCTTGCCTTTTGTCGATTTAATGAATTACAAAGTTATCATTGGCTTATTCTTAGGCAGCTTAATGCCATTTATCTTTTCCTCTTTCGCTTTGCAGGCTGTCAGCCGGGCAGCTATGGCAATGGTAGAAGAAGTTCGCCATCAATTTAAGACTATCAAAGGAATTATGCAGGGAACTGGCAAACCTGATTATAATCGCTGTATTGATATTGTGACGAAGAGCGCTTTGCGAGAAATGATTTTTCCGGCTGTTTTAACGATTGTGGCGCCGATAATTGTCGGCTTTTCCCTGGGAGCAGCTCCTTTAGCTGGATTTCTAGCCGGATCTCTAGTTTCTGGCTTCCTTTTAGCGGTAACAATGGCTAATTCAGGGGGCGCCTGGGATAATGCTAAAAAATATATTGAATCTGGTAATTTAGGTGGTAAGGGTTCTGATGCTCATAAAGCAGCAGTAGTTGGCGATACCGTTGGTGATCCTTTTAAGGATACTGCTGGTCCTTCGCTGAACATTTTACTGAAACTAATGGCTATTGTTTCTTTGATTATTGCTCCCTTGCTTTAATAAAATATGATAAAAATAGAGAAGAAAGAATTGGGAAAGGGGAGAATCGCTTTAGCAGTTGTTTTGCCTTTTGCTGATTTTAAAAAATATTTTGATAAAGGTGCTGCGGAAATATCTCAAGAAATTAAAATAAAGGGATTTCGCCAAGGGAAAGCATCTTTTGAAGTAGTTAAACAAAGAGTCGGTGAGATGGCTGTTTTAGAAAGAGCTGCTTCTTTAGCTATCCGAAGCAATCTTCCCGAGGTTTTAAAAAAAGCAAAAGCCTCTTTTCTTGGTCAGCCGGAAGTTGAGATAACTAAAATAGCTTCTGGCAATGATTTAGAATATAAGATTATTTTAAACATTTTGCCGGAAATAACTTTAGGCGAATACAAGAATCTAAAAGTCAAAGAAGATAAAGCAGAAGTTAATAAAGAAGAAATCAAAAAACAATTGGAATTTCTGAAAAAGATGAAAGTTGATGGGAAAAAAGATGAAGAAAAGAAAGAAGAAGAGAAAAAGCCAATAGATGATAATTTTGCTAAAGGATTGAATTTCGAAAGCCTGAAAAAATTAGAAGAAGATTTAGAAAAATATCTTTTAGAACAAAAAAAGCAGGCAGCCAAAGAAAAATTTGAATCAGATATTTTGGAAAAAATAATAAAGAATTCACAGTTTGGAGAAATCCCGGAAGCAATTGTTAATCAAGAGATAGAATCAATGCTGGCTAATCTTAAGAAAAATATTGTTTCTCAAGGAGGAAAATTTGAGGATTACTTGCAAAATGCTAAAAAAAGTGAAGCAGATCTTAAAAAAGAATTTTCCCCAGTTGCTGAAAAAAGAGTGAAAATCTCTTTAATTCTCAGGGAAATTCTTAAAAAAGGGGAGATTAAAGTAAACGATAAAGAAATTGATGAAAAGCGAGATCAGCTTTTAAAACAATATCAAGGATACCAAAAAGTAACGGACCAAATTAAAAAGCCTGAATACAAGGAAAGACTGGAAGAAATTCTGCTCGAGCAGAAATTAATGGATAATCTGAAAGAGTGGAATAGAGCTTGACAATGGTTTGTTATGGGTATATACTCATAATAGATAACTATTAACAGTGTTAAAAGTCGTAGTTATCTGATATAATAATATTATGAGGATTTATCCTTATAAACAAATAAAATGCCTGCTTTAAATGGAAGAGGCCCTCAAGGACTAGGTCCAAGAACTGGACGGGGAATGGGTAACTGCTTTCCAGGTTATACTTCTCGTTACGGCTATGGCCGCGGTTTAGGATTTGGTAGAGGCTATGGATTCAGACGTTATTATTCTGAAGAATCTCAGCCAGCCAAAGAAGAAGAAAAGAAAATTCTTAATGAAGAATTGAATCTTTTAAAAAAAGATACGGAAGGAATTAAAAATCGCCTTGAGGAGCTAAATAAAAACAATTAATTATGAAGATTTGTCTAAGCGTTAGTTCTCCTAATCTAGATTCGCCGATAGACCCTCGTTTTGGTAGGGCTAATTATTTTTTAGTCACTGATCAAGAAGGGAAAAAAGTAGAAGTGATCAATAATCCAGGAATAGAAGCAATGGGCGGAGCCGGTATTACGGCTGCTCAGGCAGTTGCTTCTTCAGGAGCAAAAGTTATTATTACGGGCAATGTTGGCCCGCGAGCTTTTGCTGTTTTAAGTAGCAGCGGTCTAAAAATATTTACTGGAGTTGCTGGCATTTCTGCCAGAGAAGCTTTAAAAAAATATAGTCAGGGAGAATTAAAAGAAATTAAAGGGCCAACTGGCCCATCCCATTTAGGCATGGGAAGAAGATATGGCGGAAATTTTTAAAAAAGGCCAAAGAACTACTATTATTTCGGCCTTGGCAACAATAAGTTTAGCGGTCCTTAAGGGAATAATTGGCCTTATTTCCGGAAGTGTTGTTCTGATGGGTGATGCTATTCATAGCGCAGCTGATTCTCTTTCTAGTTTTGCTGCTTGGTTCGGCTTAAAAATTTCCCAGAAAAGGCCGACTAAAAAATTTTCCTATGGTTATTACAAAGCAGAAAATCTAACTGCTTTTTTGATTTCAGTTTTAATTATTTTTGCCGGCGTAACAATTATTAGAGAAAGCTTTTCTGAATTATTTGTTAAGCCAGAATTAAATATTCCCTTAGTGGCAATTGGCGCAGCTATTTTAGACGCCATTGTCATGTTTTCAATTGGCACTTACGAAGTTAAAATAGGCAAAAAGATCAATTCGCAAAGTTTAGTTGCTGACGGCCGGGAATCTCGTTTACATTTGCTTTCTTCTTCCTTAGTCTTAATCGGCTTATTTGCTGCTTGGCTGGAAATTTCTTATTTAGAAGGAGTCATGGGAATTTTGATCTCTTTGTTTATTTTTGAAGCTGGTTTAAGTTCAGCTAAAGATTCTATTTTTGCCTTGATGGATGTCTCGCCGTCAAAGGAAAATGAGGAAAAAATTGAGAAAATTTTAAATAATATTTCTGGCGTCCGCGAATTTGAAAATTTAAGATTAAGAAAATCAGGCCCCCTTATTTTTGGCGAAGTCAAAATTAAAATTGGCAAGAGCATAGATGTTAAAAGAGCTTATGAAATCTCGGAAAATATTGAAAAGGAAATTAAAAGAAAAATAAAGGCAATTGATACTTTTACAGTTACTGTTTTGCCTTTTATGGTCCACAAGCAAAAGATTTGCATACCAATTGAAGAAGATCAAGGCCTTGATTCAATAATCTCTGAGCATTTTGGCCGAGCTAAGAACTTTATTTTTATTAATTTAGACAGCCAGGGGATTCAGGGATATTATGTTAAAAATAATATTTATCAAGGGAAAAAAATAAGGGCTGGTTTGAGCACAGTTCAATTAGTCATTAATGAAAAAATTGATTCAGTAATTAGCAAAGAAATGGGGCCGATTTCTCTGCATGCCTTAAGGGACAACATTGTTGATATCTATTGGGGAGAAGATGGAGATATTAGAAATATTATTGCCCAATTTCAAAAAAATAAGCTAAAGCCATTAAAAGAGCCTACTAGGGAGAAGATTTAATATGGAGAAAATAGCCATTAGTGGAGGGAAAGGCGGGACAGGGAAATCCACTGTCTCAGTTATTCTAGCTAATAATTATTTTAAAAAAGATAAAAAGGTTGTTCTTGTCGACTGCGATGTAGAATGCCCAAATGATTATTTATTAATCGGCAAAAAGTTGCAAAAACCAGTAGCGAAAGCAACAGCTTCTTTCCCGAAATTAGATAAAAGCAAATGCCAAAAATGCGGAATTTGCGTCAAAGCTTGCCGGGAAAATGCCATTTTCCAAGCTCCTGGACAATATCCAATTTTTGTTATGGATCTATGCTCAGGCTGTGGCGCTTGCTGGAATGTTTGCCCTTACGGAGCAATCAAGCCGGAGAAGAAAGAAGTCGGGGAAATATATCTTAATCAAATTGAAAAAGGCTTTCATCTAATTACTGGTTTGGCTAAGCCAGGATTAGAAGAAACTGGGCCAATTGTAAACCAAGTTAAAGAATTTGCTTTAGAATTTGCTGATAAAAATAAGGCAGATCTTGTTATCTTAGATACAGCGGCTGGGACTCATTGTCCAGTTATCAACGCTCTTTTGGGAGTTGATTCAGTTTACGCAGTAACTGAGCCAACGCCAATGGGGTCAGTTGATCTAGGTTTGATTTTAGATTTATGTCAGCAGTTGAAACTGCCGGTTAAAATAATTCTTAATCAAGCTAATCTAGGCGATAAAAAGATGGTTGAAGAAACAGCTAAAAAATACAAGGTAGAAATAGAAAAAGAACTTCCTTATTCTAAGGAAATTGTTAAAGCTTATTCGCAAAGTAAATTATTAAATATTAAGGAGACAATTTTATGAACAAAACAGACATTTTAATTATTGGCGGAGGTCCAGCCGGCATAGTGACGGCAATTACTGCCAGAAAACATAACCCGGATAAAAAAATTACCTTGGTCCGTAAAGAGCAAAAATCAGTTGTTCCTTGCGGTATTCCATATATTTTTCATCGCTTAGATTCAGTAGATAAAAATATTACGCCAGATGATCCATTAACAAAGAATAAAATTGATTTAATTATAGATGAAGCTAAAAAAATTGATCCTAAAATCAAAAAAGTTTCCTTGGCCAAAAAAGGAGAGATTGAATACGAAAAGCTTGTTTTAGCAACTGGTTCTAGCTCAACTAAAATTCCTATTAAAGGAATTGAGAAAGAAGGAGTTTGGCTAGTTAAAAAAGAAGTTGATTATTTGAAAAAAATGAGAGAAGCAGTCATGGAAGCTAAGAAAATAGTTATTATTGGCGGCGGTTTTATTGGCGTAGAAATGGCAGAAGAAATCAGTAGCCTAGAAGGCAAAGAAATAAACATTGTCGAAAAAATGGATACTTGCTTAATGGCAAATTTTGATAAAGAATTTGCTTTGGAGGCACAAAAGAAACTAGAAGAAAAAGGAGTTAAAATTCATACTGGCAGAATGATTGAAGAAATTGCTGGTAATGATAAAGTTGAAAAAGTAATTTTGGATGACAAGAAAGAGATTGAAACTGATTTAGTTATTCTATCAATTGGAGCAAAAGCTAATATAGAATTAGCTAAAGAAGCCGGGATTAGGATAGAAGAAAACGGTAATATCCTAGTTGATGAATATATGAGAACTAATTATGATGACGTTTTTGCTGTCGGTGATTGCGCGCAAACGAAAGATTTCTTTACTAGTAAATCCATTCTAGTGATGCTTGCTTCAACAGCTTGCTCAGAAGCCAGAATAGCCGGAGCTAGCCTTTATCAATTAGAAATTTTCAGGGAAAACAAAGGGACTTTAGGTGCCTTTTCAACATATCTGAAAGATTCAATGTTTGGCGGTGTTGGCTTCAGCGAGGAAACAGCTCGAAACGAAGGATTTGAAACAATTGTTGGTGAGAGTGAAGCTCCTGATCATCATCCAGGAACCTTACCTCATACCAGAAAGATTAAAGTTAAGCTTATTTTTTCTAAAGACTCTGGTAATCTCTTGGGCGGCCAAGTAATTGGCGGAAAAAGTGCTGGCGAATTAGTCAATGTAATTTCTTTGGCTATCCAGCGGCGGGCAACTTTATATGATTTTGATTCTTTGCAAATTTCAACGCATCCGCTGCTAACTTCTGCGCCAACTGTCTACCCGTTAATTACAGCAGCACAGTCAGCTTTGGGAAAAATAATGTAATAAATTTAAATTAATAAAAAATAGCTTTTATTTTTACGATAGTAAATTAATTTGCTGTCGCAAATATAAAGGTTTTTATCTTAAAAGTTATGAAATATAAGGTAAATCAAGAGAAATGCATTGGTTGTGGCGTTTGTCTGCAGTCTTGCCCGGGGGCGACTGAGTTCAACTCTAACGGAAAAGTTGACATAATAAGTCAGGAGAAACTGGCAGAATGCGGCGGAGAAAGCGTTTGTCCAATGGGGGCTATAGAAAAAATTTCTGAGGAAGAAAGCCAGAAAGAATCTTCTGCGGAAAAAAATGAAGAGCCAGCGGATAAATCTTCATTTGAGCCGGAAAGATCTAACCAAGGAATAGAATTTGGTCGAGGTTTAAGAGGAGGTCGGGGAATGGGCGCTGGCCAAGGCAGAGGCATGGGACTAGGCCCTCGAGATGGCCGAGGTCAAGGAATGGGTGGCGGTGGCAGAAAATAATTAAATAAAATAAAAATATGTCAAAAATAATCGAAGTTACAAGTGAAAATTTTCAAGAAGAAGTTTTGGAATCAGAAATTCCTACTTTAGTAGATTTCTGGGCTCCTTGGTGTCAGCCTTGCTTGATGATGGCGCCAGTTTTAGAAAGTCTTTCGGAAGAGTTTGACGGACAATTAAAAATTTGCAAGTTAAACACAGAAATTCCAGAGAATCAAAATTTAGCTATTCAATATGATATTAGAAGCATTCCTAATATAAAGCTTTTTAAGAATGGCCAAGTAGCTCAAGAATTTATCGGGCTAAGGCCTTTTGAAATGTTTAAGGGGGAATTAGAAACAGAGCTTCAATTAAAAAATGATTAAAAAATTTAGTCCAATTTGGTTTGCAACAGTATTAGGTTTTGGTGGGATAGCTATTGCTTCTTTCTTAGTCGCAAAGATTTTTAATTTTCCTTGGCTAATTCCTTTTACTTCCTTATTAGTTTACTTTAATTTGTTTTTATTTGTTTTCTTGTTTATTTTCTGGATTTTAAAAGCTGTAGTTTACGCTGATCTTTTGGCCGAAGAGTTAAAAAGCCCAATAATGGCTGGCTTTCATTCATTAATGCCGGCAGCAATGATCATGATTGCTATCAACTTTTCTAAGCTGGGCTTTAATTTGTCTCTTTGGAATTATCAAGATATTTCAATTATCTTTTGGTTTGTTGGCGCTATCTTTGAATTTATCCTACTGACCTTAGCTGTTTATTCATTGATTATTAACGAGGAAATGAATATTAATTTTATTAATGGGGGGTGGTTAGTGCCGCCAGTAGCTGCTTTACTGACGCCAATTGCCGGATTGGAAATAATTAATTTTTTTATTTCTAATCTTCCTGTTGCTAAAATAATATTGTTTATTAATTATTTTTTCTTTGGTGCGGGCGCTTTTGTTTTTTTGCTAATAGCCATATCTTTATTCAGCAAAGTTTTTTTCTTTGAGAAATTAAATCCAAAAATCTTTCCTTCCTTTTGGATTATTTTGGTTCCTTTCTCTTTAATGTCTTTGTCTCTATCTTTATTTGCTGAAAAGACTGGCAAATATTTGCCTGAATTTAAAGAATCTTTAATGGCTTTGCCAATTTTAATTAATCCAATGTTAATTGGCATAGGCCTTTGGTTGCTAATCTTACTTATCTTATTAACTGGCTATTATTTTAAAAAAATAGAGCTTCCTTATGGAATTAGCTGGTGGGCTTTTGTTTTTCCAACAGCTTCTGTTTCAATTGCTTCTTTAAATCAGTCTCTGCTGACTAATCAGTCTTTTTTAGCCTATTGCGGTTTTGGCGTTTATTTAATCTTAATAGCAATTAGCTTAATAGTCTTAATTAAGACTATTAAAAGCTTTTTGTTTAAAAATAATGAATGAAAAAAAATATAATTTAATAATTGTTGGTAGCGGCCCAGCAGGCATGACGGCTTCAATTTATCTTTCGCGATTCGGCTTAAATCATTTGATGATTGGCTCTTTAATTGACGGTCGAATGGCAGAAGCGCATAAAGTTGGCAATTTCCCTAGTGAAGAGGAAATTAAAGGAGAAGATTTAGTAAAAAAGATGGAAAATTCAGCTAGCAAGCTAGGCGCGGAAATAATTTCAGATAAAGTAGTTAAAATTTCCCGGCAAGAAGATAGTTTCTTGCTAGAAACAATAACTGGCCAAAAATATTTTAGCGAAAATATTCTTTTGGCTATGGGGGCCGAAAGGCAAAAACTTAACATCTCAGGCGAAAATGAATTTTTTGGCAAAGGCGTTTCTTATTGCGCTACCTGTGACGGTAAATTATTTACTGATAAAATTGTTGCTGTTATTGGCGGAAGCAGTGCAGCAGCAACTACAGCCGATTATTTAGCAGAAATAGCTAAAAAAGTTTATCTTATTCATGAAAGCGAATTGAAAGCAGATAAAATTTGGCAGAAAAAAGTAAAAAGTAATCCTAAAATTGAATTAGTTTTAGAAAACAAAATTACTGAATTAAAAGGAAATGATTTTTTGGAAGAGGCAGTTTTAGAAAAAGAACACCAAGGAAAAAATAATTTAGCTTTAGATGGTATTTTTGTTGAAATGGGGATTGCTCCTCATTTAGAAATGGCCGAAGAATTGAATCTGGATAAAGACCAGAATGGATTTATTAAAATTGATAGCGGCGGCTCAACTAATGTTAAGGGTGTTTGGGCAGCTGGCGATATTACTAACGGATCTAATAATTTCCGCCAAATTATTACTGCTTGCGCCGAAGGAGCTATTGCTGCTAGCAGTATTTTTGCTTATTTAAAGCAAAATAAATAATTATGCCAGAAAGCATTCTTAAAGTAGAAAATTTAAATGTAGAGCTAGGCAAAGAAAAAGTCCTAGAAAATTTAAGCTTTAATTTAAAAAGCAAAGAAGTTCTGGTTGTCTTAGGTCCGAACGGAGCCGGCAAAAGCGTCTTATTAAGAACTTTGTTAAACCTCCATCCCTTTAAAGGAAAAATTCAGTGGAAAAAAGATATCCATGTTGGTTATGTTCCTGAAAATTTTGATGTTTCTCCGAATCTGCCTTTAAGTGTTAAGGATTTTTTCAAATTCAAGGATAAGAAATTATTAAGAGCAGCAGAAGCTCTTGGCTGGATAGGCATAAAAGATACAACTAAATTTTTAAATAAAAGATTAGGCACCCTTTCTACAGGGCAGCTAAAAAGAGTAACTATTGCCTGGGTTTTAATAGATGAGCCAGATGTTTTACTTTTAGACGAGCCGATGGTCGGTATTGATATTCATGGCCGGGAAACTATTTACGACTCTTTAATTAAGCTTTGGCAGCAAAAGAATCAATCAATTATTCTAGTCTCTCATGAAATAGGAGAAGTTGTTAAAAAGGCAGATAGAGTTTTAGCCTTAAACAAAGAAAAATTGTTTTTTGGTTCTCCGGAAAAAGTAATTAATCCTAAAAATTTAGCTAAAATTTATGGAGGTTCAATTTCTATATAGTTTAATAATAGGTGTTTTTGTCGGCGGGCTAGCAGGCTATCTAGGATCTCTAATGGTAACTAAAAGAATGGCGCTAGTCGGCGATGCCTTAGGGCATGTTGCTTTGCCTGGAGTAGCTTTGGCTTTAATTTATGAATTTAATGTTTCTCTAGGGGCGCTGCCAATCTTAATCTTAGGCATTATTTTAATTTGGCTTTTTGAAATGAGAACAAAATTGCCAATGGAAGCATTAACTGGCATCGTTTTTACAGCTTCTGTAGCTATTGCTTTTTTGTTCTTGCCAGAAGAAGAAGTCTCGACTGCTTTAATTGGAGATATATCGCAAGTCGGATTTTGGGATGCCTTAATTTCAATAATATTATGTGTTTTAACTTGGCTGGTTTTAAAAAAGATTTTTTCTAAGATAATTTTGGCTAACCTTTCAGAAAATTTAGCTAAGGTAGAGCACATCAAGGTCAAAAAATATAATTTTATTTATTTAGCTTGCATTGCTGTTGTTGTTGCTTTGGGAATAAAAGTAACTGGTTCTCTCCTGATGGGCGCTTTAGTTATTACGCCAGCGGCAGCCGCGCGCAATTTCGCCCGTAATTTATCCCAATATTCTTATGGTGCTTTATTAATTGGTAGTCTTGCTTCTGTTATTGGCATTATTGCTTTTGAATCTTTTTCTCTACCAGCAGGTCCTTTGGTCATTTTGTCAGCTACTTTGATCTTTTTAATCTCTCTTGTCTTCTCATCATGCAAATAAAAGAAATAGAAACAAAACTAAAAAAAATCAAAGAAGAGGTAATTGCCTGCCAAAAATGTCCTTTATACAAAACAAGGATTTTGCCAGTTATTGGCGAAGGCAACCATCAAACTAAAATAGTTTTGGTCGGTGAAGCTCCGGGTGCTTCCGAATCAAAAACCGGCCGGCCTTTCTGCGGACAAGCCGGAAAAGTTTTAGATGAATTATTAGAATCAGCCGGCATTAAAAGAGAGGAAATATATATCACTAATATTTTAAAAGACCGGCCGCCTCATAATCGTAATCCTCAGCAGGAAGAAATTGAAGCTTGCGTTCCTTATTTAATAAGGCAAATTAATATTATTAAGCCTAAAGTAATTGGCGCTTTAGGAAATTATGCTTCCGCTTATCTTTTAGAAAAATTTAATTTAAAGGATGAAATCCAAGGAATTAGCAAAATTCATGGCCAATTTTTTGATTCACAGGCAGATTATGGAAAAATAAAAATTATTCCTTTTTATCATCCAGCTGTTGCAGTCTATAATCAAAATATGAAAGAATTTTTGAAAAATGATTTTAATAAATTGAAAGAGGTCTTATGACAAAAAAAAATTTTAAATTAGCTATTGTTTCAGGAAAAGGCGGCGTCGGCAAGTCAATGCTAAGCTCTGCTCTAGCTACTTTATTTGCTCAAGAAAAGAAAATAATAGCTGTCGATGCTGATGTTGATGCGCCTAATTTGGCTATCTGGCTGAACGAATTCGAAAATTGGCAAAAGACTATTCCGGTAACTACTTCTTACCGGCCGGAAATTAATTATCAGAAATGCGATGGCTGCGGGATTTGTGCCCAAAAATGCCAATTTTCAGCAATAAAGATGGAAAATGGCAAACCTAAATTAAACCGCTTCTTGTGTGAGGGTTGCGGTGTTTGCGAATTAGTTTGTCCTAAAAAGGCTATCCAGTTAAAACCAGTGCAAAACGGAGAAATAAAAGTCAAAAAAGTTAATCTTAATTCGCAAAATTATTTTACTCTTATTTCTGGACATCTCTTTGTTGGAGAAACTGGTTCGGGGAAAATAGTCAGCGAAATTAAGAAATATGCCGAAGAAAATGAAGATTATGAATTAATGTTGATTGATTCAGCTCCTGGAACAGGCTGTCCGGTTATTGCTTCAATTCAAGATGTTGATTTAGCAGTTCTGGTCACTGAACCAACACCTTCTGGTTTAGCTGATTTTAAAAAAGTTTTAAAAGTTATTAAGCATTTCGGTATTCCCTTTAAAACAATTATTAATAAATGGGATATTAATCCTAAAATAAGCCAGCAAATAGAGAAAGAATTTAAAGAATTTTTCTTAGGAAAGATTTCTTATGACCAAGGAATTTTTAAGGCTATTGCTAACCTGAAGCCTATCTTAGAGACCGACCTTCAGGCAAAAAAGGAATTAACAGAAATTTATCAAAATCTAAGGGAAGAAATAATATGAGGCCAGTTAAAAAAAGATTAATTCAAATTGACCCAAAAGCTACTTATTTTAAACCAAGGGCGGTTCCTCTTTTTGAATTGGAGGAAGTAATTTTAGAAAGATATGAAATAGAGACTCTCCGCCTTTGTGATTTAAAAGATCAATGCCAAACGGAAGCAGCTAAAAAAATGGGCGTTTCTCAAAGTACCTTGCAAAGAAATTTATGCATAGCTAGAAGAAAAATAGCTGACGCGTTAATTCACGGTAAGGCAATTAGAATCAACGAAAAAAATGAAGAATAATAAGGGGAAAATAGTTGTTGGCCTTTCTGGCGGAGTAGATTCTTCGGTAGCTCTCGTGCTTTTAAAAAAACAAGGATATCAGCCAATTGGAGTTTCTTTTAAATACAATATTTGGAAAAGCAGCAAAAATCAGCTAAAACAAAATGCTTGCTGTTCAGCTGAATCATTAGCTATTGCAAAAAAAGTTTGCCAAAAGCTCAAAGTTCCTCATTACATTATTGATAAAAAGTTAGATTTTAAGAAAAAGGTGATGGAATATTTTCTTTTATCTTTACAAAAGAATGAAACTCCTAATCCTTGCATAATCTGCAATCGTTTAATGAAATTTAACCATTTATCCCAATTCGCAAAAAAAATGAAAGCAGAGTATCTTGCCACAGGGCATTATGCTAGAATAAAAAAAGCTAAAGACGGGAAATATCAATTATTAAAAGCTAAAGATAAAGAAAAGGACCAAAGCTATTTTCTTTGCCTCTTAGAAGAAAAAGAATTGAAGAAAATAATTTTTCCTTTAGGAAATTACTTTAAAAAAGAAGTTTATCAAATAGCCAAGAAGGCCGGAATTAATTTTTTTACAAAAAAGAAGCAAAGCCAGGATCTTTGTTTTGTCTCAGCTAAATCTTTAAAAGCATATTTAGAAAATAAAATAGGGATTAAGGAAGGTGATATTGTTGATAACCAAGGAAATATCTTGGGAAAGCATCAAGGGCTCCATTTTTATACTTTGGGGCAGAGAAAGGGGATCAAGCTTTCTGGTGGTCCGTGGAAAGTAGTTAAAAAAGATAGCCAAAAGAATCAATTAGTAGTTACTAATCAAAAAAATGATGCTGATTTTTCAACAAAAGAAGCATTTTTATCAGATGTCCATTTTATTTCAGGAAAATTTCCCCAGAAAGCAATGAAAATTCAGGTTAAAACTCGCTTTGTCCAGAAACCAGTATTAGCAAAATTAAGTATAGAAAAAAAACAAAATAGGGGAAAGCTATTTTTTAACAAACCGCAATATTCAATTACTCCTGGCCAATGGGCGGTCTTTTACCAAAAAGATGTTTGTTTAGGAGGGGGAATTTTAAAAGATGATGGGAATAAATAAAAAAATCTTTAAAGCTTATGATATCCGAGGAATTTATCCTCGGGAAATTAATGAAGAAGCCATATCGCAAATTGGTTGCGCCTTGGCGATTTTTCTAAAAGCTAAGCAGATTTTAGTTGGCCGGGATATGCGTCTTTCTTCAGATGATTTATTCAAAGCTTTGTCTGAATCTATTATTAAACAAGGTGTAGATGTAATTGATATTGGAAAAGTAAGCTCTGATTCATTATATTTTGCTTCCGGTAAATTAAATTTGCCGGGAATAATGATTACTGCTTCTCATCTGGAATCTCAATATAATGGATTAAAAATTTGCCAGAAAGATGCTATTCCTGTCGGAGAAATAAATGGCCTTCCAGAAATTGCTGAATTATCAAATAATTGCCTTTCGGCAAATAGAGAAAAATCATTAGGAAAAATTATTAAAAAAGACATTTTAAATGATTATGTCGAGCACGCTTTGTCTTTTATTAATATCTCCCATTTGAAAGAATTAAAGATAGTTGTTGATGCTGGAAATGGTATGGCTGGTAAAATAATCCCGCTGGTTTTTGAAAAAATTCCTTGCACAATTATTCCTTTATACTTCGAGCTGGACGGCTCTTTCCCTAATCATCTAGCAAATCCAATTGAGAAGAAGAATCTGGCAGAATTGCAGAAAAAAGTTTTATCGGAAAAAGCTGATTTTGGCATGGCTTTTGATGGAGATGGCGACAGAGTTTTCTTTATAGATGAAAAAGCGCAAACTATCAGCAGCTCTTTGATTATGTCTTTAATAGCCAAAGAAATTTTAGAAAAAGAATCAGGGCAAAAGATAATTTATAATGCAGTTTGCAGCCACATTGTTCCGGAGACGATTAAAGATTACGGAGGTATTCCTTTAAGAGAAAGAGTTGGCCATTCTTTTATTAAAAAGAGAATGAAAGAAACTGACGCTTTCTTTGCTGGCGAACATTCCGGACATTATTATTTTAGAGATAATTTTAGGGCAGACAGCGGCTTAATTGCATCTTTGTTTATTATCTCTGTTTTTTCTAAGCAAGATAAAAAATTCTCAGAGATGATCAAGCCTTTTAGAAAATATTATAATATTGAAGAAACTAATTTTTCCGTAGAAGATAAAGGGAAAATATTGGAAAAGATAGAAAAAGAATACCAAGATGGCAAAATTTCCCACTTAGATGGATTAACTATAGAATATGCTAATTGGTGGTTTAATTTGCGCCCATCTAATACAGAATCTTTAATCAGGCTTAATCTAGAAGCTGATGATGAAAAAATAGGCAAAGAAAAAACTGACGAAATTAGTCAGTTAATTCAAAATAGATAAAAAATGTAATTCTTTAAAAAATTAATAGGCCCATCTTCTCTTTAGCTTTCTCTAAAGTTTCTTTAGCAATTGACTCTGCTTGCCGAGCGCCTTCTGCTAAAATTCTTTGAATCTTCTGCGGGTTTCTCTCAAAATCCTTTTTCTTTTTCTGAAAATCTTTTAATCCTTTAATAATAGTTTCTGCTAAATCTTTTTTAAACTCAGCATACCCTTTATGCTGATATTTTTTTTCAATTGCCAATGGAGAAATTCCGGAAAAAAGAGAAAAAATAGTAATTAAATTAGAAATAGCTGGCTTAGTTGAAGTGTATTTTATTTCTTTTCCAGAATCAGTAACAGCTTTTTTTATTTTCTCTCTAATTTGTTCAGGAGAATCATTTAAGGCAATATAGTTATAAGGATTATCAGATGTTTTTGACATTTTCTTGCTTGGATCGTCTAATCCTTTAATCCGGGCGCCTTCTTTTTCAATTAAAGCTTCGGGAACAGTAAAGACTTTTCCATAAATTTGATTAAATCGCCGGGCAATAATTCTGGCTATTTCTACGTGTTGTCTTTGATCTTCTCCAACAGGAACAGCATCAGTATTATAAAGAAGAATATCAGCGGCCATTAAAACCGGATAGGCGAAAAGGCCCATATTAATATTTTGTTTAAACTTTTTGGCTTTTTCTTTAAATTGAGTCATTCTCTCTAATTCGGAAATTTTAGTAATTGTGTTTAATAACCAGGATAATTCAGTGTGCTGGGTTAAATGAGACTGGACGAAAATAATAGATTTTTTTGGATCTATGCCAGCAGCTAAATAAATAGCAGCTACTTCCAGCGTTCTTTTCCTTAGGACTTTTGGATCTTGCTGAACAGTTAAAGAATGCAAATCAACAATGCAAAAAACAGAATTGTATTCTTCCTGCAGGTTAACCCAGTTCTTAATTGCCCCTAAGTAATTGCCAATATGGAGATTGCCACTTGGCTGAATACCGCTAAAGATACGCTTCATAATTTTTTAAAAGTTTTGATAATTTGTTTTAAATCGCCGTCAATTATTTTATCTAAGTTATGCCAAGATTTATTAAGGCGATGATCTGTAATTCTGTTTTGGGGGAAATTATAAGTGCGAATTTTTTCTGCGCGCATTGCTTCGCCAATTTGTTCTCTTCTTTCATTGCCTCTGGCAGCCATTTCTTTTAATATCTTTCTTTGCAGAAGGCGAGCTCTTAGAACTTCCATAGCTTTCTCCTTATTTTGCTGCTGATTTCTGCCTTCTTGGCAAGAAACAGTAATGCCGGTAGATAAATGGGTGATTCTAATTGCTGATTCTCTGCGATTAACATGCTGGCCTCCTGGACCAGAGGCACGAAGAGTATCAACCCTTATATCTTGCGGATTAATCTTAATTTCAGTTTGGCTAGCTTTAGGTAAAACAGCAACGGAAACAGTCGAAGTATGAACTCGGCCAGCTTTTTCTGTAACTGGCACTCTTTGAACTCGGTGTACTCCGCCTTCTTGCTTAAGCTTATCATAAACATCTTCTCCTTTAATTTCAAAAGTTATTTCGCGGTATCCCTTGGGACCGCTCGGGTGGCTTTCGATAAGGTTAATAGACCAATTTTGTTTTTCAGCAAAGCGTGAGTACATTCGAAAAAGATCACCTACGAAAATAGATGCTTCTTCTCCTCCTGCTCCTGACCTAATTTCCATAATAATACCTTGCATACTAGCTTATTTGGTTTTTTTATTCTTAGGTCCAAATTTTGTTTCTTTTTTAGATAATTTTGCTCTAAACTTTTCCACCTGGCCAGTTTCGATAATTTTTTCTTTGCCAGTATAAAAAGGATGGCAAGCAGAACAAATTTCTATTTCTATTTCTGGTTGAGTTGAACCAACCTCAAAAATATTGCCGCAAGCGCATTTTACTTTAGCCTTAGGATAATATTTAGGATGAATATCTTTTTTCATAATGTTGTTATTATATCAGTCTTGAAGATTAAAAGCAAGTTTATGTATAATATAGTTGTTAATAAATGGGGTTGCTTAAATTTTGTAATATGTTATACTTCCACTATGATTAAAGAAGAAAAAAATAAAGAAAAGAAAATAAAGCCTTCTGCTAAAATTTCCTCAGCAGTTCCTAGCTTAGAGGAAATGTTAAAAGCCGGAGTTCATTTTGGCCACAAGAAATCCCGCAGCAATCCAAAAATGAAACCTTACATTTTTGCTGTTCGGGACAGTGTCCATGTTATTGATTTAGAAAAAACTTTAGAAAAGCTAAAAGAAGCATTAAAATTTTTAGAAAAAATCAAAAAAGAGGAAGGAAAAATCCTTTTTATTGGAACTAAAGTTGTTGCCAAAGATATTGTTAAAGAAGTTGCTCAAGATTGTAAAATGCCTTACGTAACCGAAAGGTGGCTAGGAGGAACTCTGAGTAATTTTGACGTTATTGCGAAAAGATTAGAGCATTTTCGTGATTTAGAAAAACAGAAAAAGACTGGTGAATTAAAAAAATATACTAAAAAGGAGCAGCATGAATTTAATGTTGAGCTGTCTAAATTAGAAAGAAGATTCGGCGGCATTAAAAATCTTACTAAATTGCCTGATGCTTTATTCATTGTAGACATTGCTAATGAGAAATTAGCTGTTAAAGAGTCTAAAATAAAGGAAATACCTAGCATTGGCCTATGCGATAGCAACGGCGATCCCGGAACAGTGGATTTTCCTATTCCGGCTAATGATGATGCCATCTCTTCGCTAAAATTAATTTTAGAAAGTGTGGCTAAAATATTAAAATGATATTATCAGAACAAGTTAAAGAACTTCGACAAAAAAGCGGATTCTCTATTATGGAGTGTAAAAAAGCTCTAGAAGAATCAGCTGGTGATCAAAAAAAGGCTTCGGAAATTTTAGAAAAAAGAGGAGCCGAAAAAGCATTAAAAAAAGCTGAAAGAGAAACCCGTCAGGGGATAGTAGAATCATATATCCACAGCAATAAAAAGAGCGGCGCTCTTGTGGTTTTGCTTTGCGAAAGTGATTTTGTCGCTAAAAATGATGAATTTAAGCAGCTGGCTCATGATCTAGCTATGCAGATTGCAGCAATGAATCCAGCTGACAAAAAAGAATTTCTTTCACAGCCGTTTATTAAAAATGAAAAGCAGACAATAGAAGAATTAATTAGAGAAAAGATTACTAAACTGGGAGAAAATATTAAAATTGGTAAATTTGTAAAATTAAGTATATGAGTATTAACCTTGTACTTTATATTCTAGCTGGACTAGGGATAGCTGGCTTAGTTGTTATTATCTACCGTAAAATTCCATCTTTAGCTAATCTTTCTGAAGAAGAAATAATAATTTTATCCAGGAAGAAAAGTTTTTTCCAGAGAGTTAAAGAAATTAATTGGGGACGCTATTGGTTTAATTTAGTTGTTTCTTTGGAAAAGTTTTTAAGAAGAATAGAGATTATCTTTCTCAAATTAGATAATATTTTAAGAAAGTGCATTAGATGGTTAAGGACCCGTTCTCAGATTATATCTCAAAGATCAAAAGAGTGGATTAAAGAAAGAGAAAGCCGGCGCAAGCATCTTAGTCTTTTGAAAAAGAGGCCAGAAGAAGAAATATCTGTTAAAATAAACAATGACGAAACGGAAAAAGAAGAAATGATAGAAGAGGAAGAATCTGATGATCTTTCTTTGAATGAATTAGAAAAACCAATCAAAGAGGAGCAGAAATGGATTGACTTAATTGTCGAAAATCCTAAGAATATTACTGCCTATAAATTTCTAGGCCTTCTTTATTGGAAACAGCATAATTATAATGATGCTAAAAATTCTCTAGAAATGTCAATTAAGCTAGGCTCTAAAGATAGAAAAGTAAGAGATGTTCTCAAAAAATTAAAAGAGATGGGGATAGAATAAGCCGACGTAGCTCAGTGGTAGAGCAATGGTTTTGTAAACCATTGGCCGGGTGTTCGAATCACCCCGTCGGCTCTCGGCAAATGCGCCTATCAATGGGGGTGGTTCGCATAGCGGCTATTGCACTGGGCTGTAAACCCAGCGTCCGAAAGGACTTCGCAGGTTCGAGTCCTGCACCGCCCACATAATATCTAAGCCGATGTAGCTCAGTTGGTAGAGCACCTCCATGGTAAGGAGTAGGTCGTCGGTTCGAATCCGACCGTCGGCTCAATAAAAAAATATGAATAATAAAGAAAATATAGTTAAATTACAATGTACTGAATGCGGAAGAATAAACTACCGCGTTCACAAAAACAAAAAACAAGTTCAAAAAAAATTAGAATTGAAGAAATTTTGCAAATGGTGCAAAAAGCATACGGTGCATAAGGAGATAAAGAAGTAAAAAACGCCCAAAATCTATAACTTAATACAGAATTTAGGCGTTGAAGAGGTTATTAGTAGTAACCCTTGAAGACGTAGATTGGAAAAGCGATAGCTTCCCGAAGTCGAAAAAGAAAGGGGGATCGTGTCCAAATTTGACGAGATTTAGGATCGCAGGGAATTTCAATTTCTGATGGCATAGGTTTTGTGTCGATTCCGAATTTTTTCCTGAAAATTTTTATGCATCGAGTCACGTGATCGCGATACGCCGCAAGGTAGATATCCTTGTCTGTTAAATCGTTGTTTTTGATAAATTCAACCATTTGGCGGGCAACTTCTTCAGTATCTAAATAGTGTCCTTTCTCGCGGTGAATAAGTACTTCGTGCTCGGGTATAATATCAAGTTTTCTAAGCGCTTTCCCAATTTCCCACTGAGTAGAGATTATATCAGGTTTAAACTGTTGAATCGCCTCCGCTATTGCTTCATTGCTTAATCCAGGCTCTTGCCCTCTATGCCCGAAAGAAAATCCAAGTACAATTTTCATCAGAAACACCTCCTTAATAGAAAAAGAGTGAATTGTTAAGAACTGTAATTATGTATAACATAACTGTTAACGGTTGTCAATGATTGATTTGAAGAAATTTTGCAAATGGTGCAAAAAGCATACGGTGTATAAAGAGATTAAGAAATAAAAATATTATGGCAAAGGCAAAAATTAAAATAGGCATTGTTGGCATAGGCGCAGTTGGAAGTTCTTTAAGGAAATATTTTAGCAAAAAAGGATTTAAAAAAGGGGTTAACCTTTTTTGTTATGATAATGATCCTCGTAAGAATTTTAACGATGATACCAGTAAGGCAAATATTGTTTTTATTTGTGTGCCAACACCTAGCAGAAAAGATGGTTCTTGCGATATTGGTTTTGTTGATTCAGCAATTAAGCAGAATCAGGATGAAAATAAAGTTATTGTAGTAAAATCAACTGTTGAGCCTGGCACAGTAGCTAAATTGCAAAAGAAATATAGCTGTCCTCTTATTTTTAATCCAGAATTTTTAACTGAGTCTCAGGCCTGGGAGGATTTTGTTAAGCCAGACAGGCAAATTGTCGGTTATACCGAAAAAAGCAAAAGCCAAACAAGAGATGTCTTAGGGATTTTACCTCAAGCATTTTTTTCTTCCCCGGGATATGTAGATACCTATAATTCTGTTTCTTTGAATTCTAGTGAAGCTGAATTAGGGAAATACGCTGGTAACGTTTTCGGCTCATTAAAAGTTGTTTATGGTAATATCCTAGCTGATTTTTGCAGAGCTTTAAGCCAAATTTTAGCAAAAGAAGGAATAAATGAAGAAGTAGACTATGAAAATGTCAGAAAAGCAATTTCTTATGATGGAAGAATTGGTGGCGCCTGGCTTGATGTTTATCATGGAAATTATCGTGGATTTGGCGGTGCTTGTTTTCCTAAAGACACAGCAGCTTTTATCTCTTTCGGTCAAAAATTAGAAAAAAAATTACCTAAAGATAATCCTGATAAAAAACTTATTAAAAGTGGTCTTAAATTTCTGAAAGCTGCCTGGGATTACAACAAAGAGCTTTTAAAAAGCCAAAACTTGACTATTGAGCAAGTAAGCGTTCATAATAGGAAATCGGTTAAGCAGAATAAAAATTAGATAATTTCATTTTGAAACAAGGAATAGCAAGGGCGCGTCCGTTAATTGGCAAACGGCTGCTCTCCAAAAGCAGTCCTGGGGGTTCGAGTCCCTCCGCGCCTGCTGTCTATCATTTGAGATCATATCAATTATGAAAAATGAAGAAAAAATTCCTCAACATATAGTTATTGTTCCTGACGGCAACCGTCGATGGGCTAAAGCAAAGGGAATGTCTCCTTGGGAGGGCCATTTAGAAGGAGCTAAGAGAATGGAAGAAATATCCCAGACAGCTCTTAATTTGAATATTAAATGTTTTTCTTGGTGGGGCGGTTCGCTGAATAATTTAACTCAGCGTCCTAAGCCAGAAGTTCATGTTCTCTTTAAAATATATGAACGTTACTTTCGCAAATTAGCAAAGAGTAAGGAAATTCATCAGCATGAAGTGAAAGTAAACATTATCGGCCAATGGATAGAAGTATTGCCGGAAAAAGTTAAAAAAGCAGCTCAGGAATTAATTGAAGCTACGAAAAATTACAATCAATATTTATTAAATTTATTTATTGCTTATGACGGCAATAATGAAATGATCGAAGCTGTTAAAAAAGTAGCTAAGAAAGCAAGGGAAGATAAAGATTTAAAAATAACTCCGCAAATTTTAAAAGATAATCTCTGGACGCATGATTTGCCAGAGGTTGATTTTTTAATCAGAACAGGCAGCAGTCAAGATCCTCATTTAAGCGGGGGATTTATGATGTGGGATTGTGTTAACACGCAGCTTTATTTTC
Organism: uncultured Candidatus Saccharibacteria bacterium; assembly: GCA_964629675.1. GTDB lineage: Bacteria > Patescibacteriota > Minisyncoccia > Portnoybacterales > UBA2143 > CAZVUG01. Next base: position 18,627 of record CAZVUG010000016.1, on the reverse strand, counting down.
CTAAAGAATTATTTCCTGATTTTTATAAAGAGAATTTTATAAAAGCCGTTAAAGATTATCAAAAAAGAGAAAGAAGAATTGGCAGATAAATTAGAGAAAATTAAATGAAGCTAATTGAACAATTAATTCAACAAGGATACTTAAAAAGCCCGCCGATTATTGATGCTTTTCGCAAAATCAAGCGGGCTGATTTTATATCTGACGAAATTAAAAGAGAGCAAGGAGATGATTTTATTAATGAATATAATGCTCCGATATCAATTGATTATGGACAAACTATTTCTCAGCCGCTGACAGTTGCTTTTATGCTAGAATTACTTAAACCGCAAGAGGGAGACAAAATTTTAGATATTGGCTCTGGCTCTGGCTGGCAAACTGCCTTACTTTGTGAAATAATAGGAGAGAAGGGTATTGTTTATGCTGTTGAAATAATACCAGAATTAAAAAATTTCGGCCAAGATAATGTGTCTAAATACAGTTTTGTTAAAAAAGGGCGAGCTAATTTTATTTGCGGTGATGGAGCAGATGGTCTTCCGGATCAATCTCCTTTTGATAAAATTGTAGTATCTGCTACTGCTGAAAAAATTTTTATAACATGGAAAGATCAATTAAAAATAGGGGGGCGTTTAGTAGCACCAATAAAAAACAGCCTTTGGTTATTAACTAAAGAAGGAGAGAATGATTTTGTTGAAAAAGAATATCCCGGCTTTTCTTTCGTGCCTTTAGTATCCAAAAAATTATGATCATAATTAATAAAACAAGATTTATCTTATTTTTATTATCAGTTATTATGCTTTTGGTCATTTTTTTAACCGGCATAAGCTATTTTTATATTAAAAATCAATTTTCTGAACCTTTATCTTCAGGAAATAACTATAACCAGATTTTTGTAGTCAAAGAAGGTGAAGGGCTAAAAAAAATCGCGGCTAATTTAGAAAAAGACAATTTAATTAAAAATGATATCTGGTTTATGTCATATATCTTATTAAAGGGCTGGGGCGCTCAATTAAAAGCAGGCGAGTATTTGATAAATCCCGGATTAAATGTTAAAGAAATAGCAAATAAAATAATCCAAGGAGAAACTAACTCTGTTGATATTAAAATAACTATTCCAGAGGGATTCAATTTAAAAAAAATTGATGCCCGTCTAGCAAAATATGGCTTAATCGAAGAGGGCGAGCTGGCTAACAAAGAAGAATTAGAAGGCTATTTATTCCCCGACACTTATAATTTTGAAAAAGGCGAGAGTTTAGAAAAAATAATATCAAAGATGAAAGAAAATTTTGCCGACCAATTAGATAGTAAAATAAAAGCTGACATTGAGGATCAAGGAAAAGATATTGAAGAAATAATTATTATGGCCAGCATTATCGAAAAAGAAGTAAATAATGATCAGGACAGGAAAATTGTCTCTGGAATATTTTGGAGAAGATTGGCAGATAATTATCCTTTGGAATCTTGCGCGACAATAGCTTACGCTCTAGAAATTGATAAATGGCGCTATTCTCAAGAAGATACGGAAATAGATTCTGCTTATAATACTTATAGAAACATTGGTTTGCCGCCAACACCAATCTGCAATCCAGGATTATCTTCAATTAAAGCTGCTGTTTATCCGCAAGAAAGCGATTATTATTTCTTTCTGTCCGGAGTTAACGGAGAGACTGTCTTTAGTAAAACATTAGAAGAGCATAATCAAAATAAGGCCAAATATTTGTATTAAACTATATTTTTTTAAAAAGGGGGTTGACTAGATAAACAGAATAGATTATCCTAAAGATAGCTGTAGATAACAGGCATTACTTAAGACCTGTTGAGGCACAATTTTTTTGTTTTTTTATCTACGGCTTTCCGTAGTTTTTTATTTTAAAACATGCTTAATAAAAAAGATAAAAAAGAAATAATTGATAGTTTAGCCAAAGAATTTTCTAAACAAAAAACAGTTGTCTTTTTTGACTACGCTGGTTTGAAAGTTAATCAATTTCGAAAATTAAGAGAAGATTTACGAGAAAAAGAAATAAACTGCCAAGTAGTTAAAAAGACGCTTGCTGATTTAGCTTTAGAAAAAGCTGGTTTTACAAAAGTTAAAACCGAAAAAATGCCTGGCCAGCTTGCTTTAGCTTTAGGTTATCAAGACGAAGTTATTCCAACTAAAATTTTGTATAATTTTTCAAAGAAAGAACAAGTAATTCAAATGATGGGCGGATTAATTAACGGAGAATATTTTGACCAGGAGGGAATTACAAAATTATCTCAGCTGCCTTCTCGAGAAGAATTGCTGGCTAAATTAGTTGGAAGCGTTTCATCTCCTTTAAGCGGTTTAGTCGGTGTTCTTTCTGGAAATTTAATAAAATTAACTTTAATATTAAAGCAACGGATGATAAACTGCAAACAATAAAATATTGTTTTAGTTTATTTTTAGTTGTAAAATAAATTATGACCGAAGAAAATAAGAAAAATAATCCTGAGGAAGAAACTTCTGTTAAAGAAGAAGAAATCCCAGAAAAATTTAAAGATTTAGTTGAAAAAATTGAAAAGCTCAATGTAGCTGATTTAGCTAAGTTAGTTGAAGTTCTGGAGAAAAAATTCGGTGTAAGCCCAATGATGGCAGCTGCTCCAGCAGCTGGCGCGCAAGGCGGTAGCGAAGGGCAAGGCGCTGAAGGCGGAGAAGAGAAGAGCTCATTTGACATAGAAATTAAAGATGCTGGCGCGCAAAAAATTGCCGTAGTTAAATTAGTTAAAGAGATTACTGGCAAAGGGTTAAGAGAAGCAAAAGAATTAGTGGATGGAGCTCCTAAAGTAATTAAAGAAGGCGTTAAAAAAGAAGAAGCAGAAGAAATTAAGCAAAAACTAGAAGAAGCCGGCGCAACAGTAGAATTAAAATAAAAAGTTGCGGAGGGCAATTAATAATATGCCTAAGGAGATTTTAGAATATCTTTTTGACTCGCCAGTCAAACTTAAGATTCTTAAGCTTTTCTTTCGCCATCCCGAAGAAGCTTTTGAATTAAAAGAGGTAATTAAAAGAACTAAAGCTAATTCTTCGGCTTGTTCTGCTCAGATAAAAAAACTTGAAAGCATTAAACTTCTGAAAAACAGATTAAGGAAAAATAGAAAAGTTTATGCAATAAATAGCGATTTTGATTTTTATCCTGAACTTAAAACCTTGGTGCTTAAGTCTAGCCCAGCTTCTAAAGAAAAAATACTCAAACGTCTGAAGAGCCTTAGCCAGATTAAACTGGTCGTTCTTTCTGGAGTATTTACTAATACCGAAAATTCGCGGGTAGATCTTTTAATAGTTGGGGATAGAATTGATAGTGATAAAAATAAGAAATTATCTAATTTTTTTAAAGAATTAGAATCAGAAGTAGGCAGAGAAATAGATTATGTCGTTCTTTCGACCAAAGATTTTAAATATCGTTACGGAATGTTTGATAGATTCATTAGGGATATTCTAGAAAAACCTCATGAAAAACTAATCAATCGATTAAGGATTTAAGGGCGGTTAGCTCAGCGGAAGAGCACTACATTCACATTGTAGGAGTCATCCGTTCGAATCGGATACCGCCCATTATGGGGATAATTTGTGGATATAATCTATGTTTTTTAAGAAAAATGGCTTAATAAAGCCATTTTTTTATTTTAGAAAAGAATGTTTAAGAGTGTTTGACAGAGGCAGTCTAGTGGAATATAATGTTAATTAAGTAGAAATATGTGGATAAAAGTGGGGATAAGTCCTACTTTCTGTGGATAAATAAATGTTCATCGGCGAATACTATCACTCTATAGATACTAAAAAAAGACTGGCTGTTCCAGCTAAATTTAGAAATCAATTAGGCAAAAAAGCAGTCTTAACTAGGGGATTAGATAATTGTCTTTATCTTTATCCGATGGAAGAATGGAAAAAATTAGCCGAAAAATTAGCTAATTTACCTATTAGCAGTTCTGATAGCAGAGCTTTTGCCCGTTTAATGCTAGCTGGAGCAATGGATGTTAGTTTAGACAGGCTAGGCAGGGTATTGCTTCCTGATTATTTAAAAACATATGCTCAGCTTAATAAAAGAGCAGTTATCACTGGACTTTATAACCGCATTGAAATTTGGGATGAGGTAAAATGGGAATCATATAAGAAAAAAACTACTGGCCGAGCAGAAGATATTGCCGAAAAAATGAATGAATTAGGAATATGATTAACCACGAACCAGTTTTATTAGAAGAAGTCATTAGTTATTTAAATCCTTCTTCTAATGAGAATTTTATTGATTGTACTGTTGGTTTTGGCGGACATAGTTTAAAAATTTTAGAAAAAATTAAACCGAATGGTAAAATTTTAGGCATTGACGCAGATCTGAAAGATATAGAACATTTTAAATCAATAATCAAAGATCATCATTTAAAAGATAATTTAACCTTAGTTAACGGAAACTTTAAAAATTTAAAAGAAATAGTTGAAGATAATAACTTTTTTCCAATTAATGGAATCTTGTTTGATCTGGGCCTATCTTCTTGGCAAATTGAGCAAAGCGGCAAAGGATTTTCTTTTTTGCGAGATGAACCATTGGACATGCGTTTTGGTAAAGGAGAAATAACTGCTGCAGAGATAATTAATCAATGGCCGGAAGAAAAATTAGCTGAAATATTTCAAGAATACGGCCAGGAAAGATTTTCTAGAAAAATTGCTAGAAAGATTGTCCAGGAAAGAAAACAAGGCCGGATTCAAAATACTCAACAATTAGCAGATTTAATAAAGAGATCTGTTCGCAGGAGCAAAATTCATCCAGCTACAAGAGTTTTTCAATCATTGAGAATAGCAGTTAACGATGAATTAGCAAGTCTTGAGAAAGCTATTCCGCAAGCTATAGAGATTTTAGAGCCACAAGGAAGATTAGTTATTATTTCTTTTCACTCTTTAGAAGATAGAATTGTTAAAAATTTATTTCGGCAAAAAGCTAAAGATAATTTAATAAAAATTTTAACTAAAAAACCAATAAGCCCTAATTTAGAAGAAATTGAAATGAATCGCCGAAGCAGAAGTTCTAAATTAAGGGCTATTCAAAAAATATGACCGATTATATTAAATCACAAAAAAATTATTATCGAAATTGCGAAAGAGGTTTAACCTTAATAAGCACCTTAACTGTTTTAGCTATTCTGACTTTAGGATTTTTTTATCTTGTCCAAGCTAATAGCTTAGTCGGAGCTAGTTATGAAATTAGAGATTACAAGGAGAAAGCGAAAGAGCTTGCCGAAATGAATCAAGAATTAGAAATGCAAATAGTTAAAGCCCAATCGCCGAATAATTTAGAAAAGGCAATAGAGAATTTAGGAATGGTTAAAGTGGATAAAGCAATTTATCTGGTAAATGATCAAGAGGTAGCTGTTAGAAATTAATTTTCTTAACATGAAGGATAATCAAGAATGGCGAATTAACTTTTTAATGATTTCGTTTTTTCTTATTGGCGGGATAATTATAGCCCGCTTATTTTCTCTCCAAATTTTAAATTATGATGATTATTATGCCCAAGCTCAAAATCAGCATAATTTGAATCAAGAAATACTTCCGGAAAGAGGAGAAATATATATTCAGGATTTTTCTAATTCTTCTTTAGAAAATAGATTGTCTTTACTGGCTGCTAATAAAAAATTTTATCATATTTATTTAGTCCCAAAGAATGTTTTAGCTAAAGAAAAAGAAGAATTAGTTAATCAATTATCTAAAATTCTTGATTTAAAAGAAGAAGACATCTCTGTGAGAGCTAGCAAAAAAGATGATCCTTATGAACCTTTAGCTTATAAAGTTAATGAAGAAAAAGCAGAAGAAATTAGTAAACTAGAGTTTGCCGGAATAGGTATTATGCCGGAATATCATCGATATTATCCCTATGACTCTTTAGCTTGCCATATAACAGGATTCCTGGGGCAGAAAGATAATGAAAAAGTTGGCCAGTACGGCTTAGAAAATTATTTTGAAAATCAATTAAAGGGCGAGGCGGGAATTTTTATCGGCGAAAAAGATACTTCTGGCTATGAAATACCCTCCTTTGATCAAGAGCTTAAGCCAGCTAAAGATGGCGTAGATATTGTCTTGACTATCGAAGAAAATATTCAATTCAAAGCAGAAAAAGAGCTGCAAAAAGCAATTGAAGAACAAAAAGCTGAAAGCGGCACCATTATAATTATGGAGCCAAAAAGCGGTGCTATTAGAGCAATGGCAAGTTATCCTTATTTTGACCCTAATAATTATAATGAAGTAGAGAATATTGATGTTTTTTTAAATCCGGCTATTCAGAAATTATATGAGCCAGGATCTGTTTTTAAACCAATTACAATGGCTGTTGGTATAGACAGCGGAAAAATAAATACAGAGACTACTTATCTTGACAAAGGATTTCTTCAAATAGGAGAATATACTATCAAGAATGTAGATGGTAAAGCTTACGGCCATCCGACAATGACCGAAGTTTTGGAAAAATCTATTAATACTGGCGCAGTTTTTGTCCAAAAAGAAGTCGGAACAAAAATTTTCCAAGAATATATTTCTGATTTTAGGATGGGTGAACCGACAGGCATAAGCTTAAGCGGAGAAATTGGCGGAGACATTAACAATTTGTTTACTAATCGAGAAATTAATTTAGCTAACATTTCTTTTGGCCAGGGAATTTCAGTAACTCCTTTAGGCTTAATTAGGGGATTGGCAGCTATCGCCAATGAAGGAAATTTAATACGTCCTTTTATTGTTGAGAAAACAATTGAAGCAGACGGCACGGAAAAAATAACGGAACCGGAAATAATTGAAAGAATTATTTCTAAAGAAACTGCTCACGAAATAACTAAAATGTTAGTAAGCGTAGTTGAGAATGGATTTGGCAAACCAGCTGCTATAGAAGGTTATCAAATAGCCGGTAAGACTGGAACTGCTCAAGTTCCGGAAAAAGGCGGCTATTCAGAAGAGACTATTCATACTTTTGTTGGTTTTGCCCCTGCCTTTAATCCGCAATTCATTATTCTGGTCAAATTAGACAAACCTCAGGAAACCCGCTTTGCCGCTGATTCAGTTAGTCCAGTATTTAAAGAATTGTCTCAATATTTGCTTAATTATTTAGAAATAAAACCAGAATAATTATTAATATGCTTAAAATTTTACAATATATCTTAAAAGTTTTTTCGCAAATGATAATCTGGAAGTACCAGCCAGAAATTATTGGTATTACTGGCAGTGTTGGCAAAACAAGCACTAAAGAAGCAATTTACAGAGTTTTGAAAAAACAATTTAAAGTTAGGCGAAATTTAAAAAACTATAACAATCAAATTGGTGTTCCGCTAACTATTATTGGCAGCCAAACAGGCGGAAAATCTTTTTACGGCTGGCTAAAAGTTTTTGTCAAAGCAATTAGTTTAATTTTATTTAGAAAAAAATATCCGCGTATTTTAGTTTTGGAAATGGGCATTGACCGGCCAGGCGACATGAAGTATCTCTTAAGTTTTGTTCCCGTTAAAATAGGAATAATTACAGCTATTGGAGAATTTCCCTCTCATATAGAATTTTTTCCAGAAAAAGGCAAGCTTACGGAAGAGAAAGCCCAGTTAGTCAAAAAATTACCAAAAGGCGGGTTAGCTATTTTGAATTACGATGATTTAACAGTAAGAATGATTGGGGATGAATTACCTGACGGAATAGGTTCTTTTTATTATGGTTTTGGAGAAGGAGCAGATCTGCAGATTATAAATTGGCCTGATTTTATTAATAACCCCTTGCCAATTTCAAGATTAAATGATAAGGATTTTAGCTTGAATTTTAAATTAGAGCACAAAGGAAGTATTGTTCCAATAAAGCTGGAAAGAATTTTATGCAAACAATATGCTTTTGCAGCAACTGCCGGAGCGGCTGTCGGATTAAATTTTGGCATGAATTTAGTTAATATTGCTTCAGCTCTTAAAAAATATCGATCTTTGCCAGGAAGAGCTAATTTAATTGAAGGCATTAAAAAGACTTGGATTATTGATGATAGCTATAATGCTTCTCCTCTGGCAACAATAGCTGCTTTAGAAATTTTAGAAGGCATTTCTTTAGAAGGAGGCAAGAAAATAGCTGTTTTGGGAGATATGATGGAATTAGGCCAATACACTGAAGAAGGTCATCGGGCAGTTGGCAAAAAAGCAGCAGCTATTTTAGATATGCTTTTCACTATAGGTGACAGAGCTAGATTTATAGCAGATGAAGCGCAAAAAAATGGTTTTCCGCAAGAAAAGATCTTTTCCTTTTCTCAGGCAGATGAGGCTGGCTTAAAAGTTCAAAAAAAGATTAAAAAAGGAGATATTATTTTGATTAAAGGTTCTCGAGTTATGCATTTGGAGAAAATAGTTAAAGAAATAATGGGAAAGCCGCAAAAAGCAGATAAGTTATTAGTGCAGTCTTAATATAGACAAAAAGGGTGTTTTTGTGTTAAATTAAAAGAAAAGGCCCTATCGTCTAGTGGTTAGGACGTCAGCTTCTCAAGCTGGTAACCGGGGTTCGACTCCCCGTGGGGCTACAAATTGAGCAGATTCAAAATCAAGTTTATTTAACTGAAAGGGGGTGAAAAAAATGGCAGAAGAAAAACTAATTGGTGAAGTAACCCACTATTTTACTAATATTGGCGTAGCGGTGATTAAAATTAATCAAGGTTTATTAAAAGTGAACGATAAAATACATGTTAGAGGTGTAAACAGTGATTTTGAACAAAATGTTGATTCGATGCAGATAGAGCATGAAAATGTAGAATCAGCTAAAAAAGGACAAATGATTGGCTTAAAAGTAGATCAACAAGTAAGGGAAGGTGATGAAGTTTATAAAGTAGAATAGTATTTTTAGATGTTAAAGAAAAAGAAAAAAATTAAGGCCCTCGTACTTTTATCTGGTGGGCTAGATTCTATTTTGACTGCTAAATTATTATTAAAACAAGGGATCGAGGTGACTGGCATATGTTTTGTCAGTTATTTTTTTAATGCTAAATTAGCTCAGAAAGCAGCTGATTATTTAAAAATCAAAATTAAGTTAGTTGATATATCTAATAAACACCTAGCTGTTGTTAAAAATCCTAAATATGGTTATGGGAAATCAATGAATCCTTGCCTTGACTGCCGAATTCTAATGCTGCGGGAAGCTAAAAAAATGATGAATTTTTTTGACTTTATAGCTACTGGCGAAGTATTAGGCGAAAGGCCTCTTTCACAGAATAAAAATGCTCTAAAATTAACTGAAGAAAAATCAGGCTTAAAGGGCTATCTTTTAAGACCTTTATCAGCTCAATTATTAGAACCAACTATTCCAGAGAAAAAAGGATTAGTTGAAAGAAAAAAATTGCTTTCTCTTAAGGGGCGTAGCAGAAAAGAACAAATCTCTTTGGCTAAAAAATTAAGGATTAAAGATTATCCAAATCCTGCTGGAGGTTGTCTATTAACAGATTTAGAATTTGGAAAGCGTTTAAGGGAACTTTTTTCTAAATGGCCTGATTCTGGCGGAGAAGAAATTAAATTATTAAAGCTAGGCCGCCATTTTTGGGTTGAAAATAATAAAATTATTGTTGGCAGAAATGAAGAAGAAAATGAGAAAATTAAAAAATTAAGCTTAAAAGGAGATTTAATTGTAGAGCCAAAAAAATTCCCTGGACCGACTATTCTTGTTAGGACAAAACCTTCTCGGGCAATGGCTAAATCTGTCGCTGAGGAAAAGCCGAAAATTGGAAAAGAAAGCTTGGAAAAAATTAAAGAATTAATGTTTAAATATTCGCCAAAGTTGAGAAATCAATATTAATTATGCCTTATTTTTCTTATCCTCAGATACAAATAGGACCATTATCGTTTTATACCTGGGGAACGCTTCTGGCGTTAGCTTTTTTAATTGGTTATTACTTAATTTTAAGAGAAGCTAAAAAACAATCAATTAAAGAAATTAAAATATTCTGGCTGACTCTTTTTGTTATCTGCGGAGGTATTTTTGGCTCTCGTTTAGCTTATGCTATGCAATTTCCTTCGTATTATTTTTACCACCCTTGGGAAATTTTCCAATTTTGGTCAGGCGGGCTAATGATTTATGGAGGATTTTTCGGCGCTTTGGCTGCTGGCACATTTTATATTAAAAAAGCGCATTTAAATTTTTCCCAAATTGCCAATATTATTGCTCCTTCTCTTGCTTTAGGAATCTTTATTGCTAGAATTGGCTGTTCTTTAATTAATGATCACCAAGGAGCTATTACTAGTTTACCTTGGGCAATTGAGTGGCCTGATGGCAGCCTAAGGCATCCTGTTGCAGAATACTTATCTTTGAATGGCCTTTTGCTATTTTTAATTTTAAAATACGGCGGAGATAAAATTAATCGCTTAGGGAAATTTCGTTTATTTATTTGGTGGTATCCTTTATCTCGTTTTCTTTTAGATTTTACTAGATCAACTAATACTCAATTATCTGATCCTCATTATTATGGACTAACTATTAGCCAATGGATAAGTTTACTTGTCCTCTTAATTTTAGCCGTTTTTTATTTAGTAAAAAGCAGAAAAAATAACTTTTTGTTTTGAGTATGGATATGATATAATGAAATTATGAAAAATAATTGGCATACTTTTTCTCTACAAAGAATATATAAAGAATTAAATTCACGGGCTGAAGGATTAACTAAGGAGGAAGCTAAAAAAAGATTAAATAAATTTGGTTTTAATGAATTGCCAAGCGGAAAAACTTTTTCCAAATTAAGAGTTTTTTTAGAACAATTTAAAAGCCCTTTGGTATATATTCTGCTAATAGCCGGAATTATTACCTTGATTCTAAAAGAAAGCGCTGAAGCAATAGTTATTTTTGGCGCTGTTTTTTTAAATACTGTTGTTGGTTATCTTCAAGAGAATAAGGCTAACCAAGTGCTAGAAAAGCTTAAGAAAATTCTAGAGATAAAAGCATTAGTCTTTCGAGATGGAAACCAAGAAGAAGTAAATCAAAAATATTTAGTCAGAGGAGATGTTATTTTTTTGCGAGCGGGGAATAGAGTTCCAGCAGACAGTCGAATTATTGAAAGCCATAATCTAAAAATTAACGAATCTGCTTTAACTGGCGAATGGCTGTCATCTAATAAACATAATAATATTTTGGCCAAAAGAACTCCTTTGGCCGATCGTGATAATATGGTCTATATGGGGACTATTGTTGATAATGGTTGGGGAAAAGCTATTGTTATTAAAACTGGAATCAAAGCAGAAATTGGCCAAGTAGCAGAAATGGTTAAAGAAAAGAAAGAAAACAAAACGCCTTACCAGAAAAAATTATTCCGTTTTAGCAAAATTGTTGGTATTGTTATTTCGATTATTTGTTTGGCTATTTTTTTTGAAGGAATTTTAAGTGGGAAAGATTTTATTAAGATGTTTACGACTTCTGTGGCTGTTGCTGTAGCGGCTATTCCAGAGGGATTGCCAGTAGCAATGACAGTTATTTTAGCTTTAGGCATGCAAAGAATTTTAAAAAAGAAAGGTTTAGTCAGAAGACTTGCTTCAGCAGAAACTTTAGGAAGCGCTTCAATAATCTTAACTGACAAAACGGGTACTTTAACAAAAGCAAAAATGACAGTTAGTGATATTTTTGCTGGTAAAAAAGCTTTGCTAAATAATTCTCAATCAGAGAATGGTAGTAAAAAGTTAGCTTTAAAAATAGGGATGATGGCTACGGAAGCCTTTATTGAAAACTTTCAGGAGCCACCGGAAAAATGGACCGTCAGAGGAAGAGCTACGGAAAAAGCTTTGCTGGTTGCTGGAATTAAGTCTGGGCTTTCCCAACAAAAACTAGAAAAAGAACAGCCAAAAATTGATCAATTTTTATTTGATCCTATCTATAAATTCAGTGCTTCTATCCATCAATTTGACTCGAAGAATAATATCTTATACATAGTTGGCTCTCCGGAAAAAACTTTGTCGTCATCTGTTTATTTAGAAAATAATGGCCAAGAAGAAAAAATTCTTTTAAAAGATCTGAAAAAAATAAATGAAAAAATTAATAATTTAACCAAAAAAGGAAAAAGAGTTGTTGCCGTAGCTTACCGTAAAATTTCTAAAGAAGAAAAATCGCCTATTAATAATTTAGTAAATGAATTAACCTTAGTAGGCTTATTTGCTCTACATGATCCAATCAGAAAAAATGCCAAAAAAGTTATGAGAATTTGCCGCCAAGGGGGAATTAGGCCAATTATCGTAACTGGCGATCATAAATTAACTGCCCAAGAAATTGCTAAAGAATTAGGTTTTAAGACAAAACCAGAAAATATTCTGGAAGGGAAAAAATTAGATCAAATATCAGACAAAGAATTTGATAAAATAATAGATAAGATTCATCTTTATGCTCGAGTAGAGCCTTCGCAAAAATCAAGAATTATCCAAGGCTGGCAGAAAAAGGGCAAAATAGTAGCAATGACTGGAGATGGTATTAATGATGCGCCAGCTTTAAGGCAGGCAGATATTGGCGTAGCCTTAAACTCAGGAACTGACGTAGCCAAAGAAGTCTCAGACATAATTCTTCTGAATGATAATTTTAATGTAATTGTTACAGCTATTCAGGAAGGAAGGGCTATTATTGATAATATTAGGAAAGTAATTACTTATTTGCTTTCGGATAGTTTTACGGAAGTAGTTTTAATCGGTGTCAGTTTATTTTTGGGTTTGCCTTTGCCAGTTCTAGCTACACAAATTTTGTGGGTTAATTTAATTGAAGACGGTCCATTAGGAATTTCTCTAGCTTTCCAAAAAAAAGAAAAAGACGTTATCAAACAACGCCCAGAAAACTATAATGTTTATTTATTAAACAGAGAAATGAAAGTCTTAATTTTTGTCATTGGCTTAATTACAGACTTTTTGTTATTAGGATTATTTTTTTGGCTAATAAAATATTCTGGATATCAAATTATTCATATTCGCTCAGTTATTTTTGCCAGTTTAACAATTGATTCAATTTTTTATATTTTTTCTTGTCAGAGTTTAAGAAAGAACATCTGGCATACTAATCTTTTCTCTAATAAATTTTTAATTGGTTCATGGCTGTTTGGCATAATAATGCTTTTGGGAGCTCTTTATTTTCCACCTCTTCAGTCAATCCTTTCTTTAAGATCTTTAAATTTATTTGATTGGAGCTTAATCTTAAGCTTAGGCATTTTAAATGTTGGTTTAATTGAGTTAACTAAATATTATTTTATCAGCCGGCATCAAGCTTAATCTAATATTTATTGACCTTTTGCTTCTTCTATTATATTAATTAAAATACTCTAATTAATTTAATATTTTAGAATTTAAGATTGTAGAAATTAATTAATAATATGCTAAAGAAAAAGAAAAAAACTATTTTAGTAACTGGCGGAGCTGGTTTTATTGGTTCGCATTTATGCGAGAAATTATTAAAAAAAGGAAATAGATTAATTTCTCTTGATAATTATTTTACTGGATCAGAAAAAAATCATCTTCCTGGAGTAGATTATCGCCGCGGGCATACTAAAGATATAGAAAATTATATCAAAGAGACTCCAGAAATAATCTATCACCTAGGTGAATATTCCCGAGTGGCTAAAAGTATTGAGGAGCCGGCAATTGTCTGGGATTTGAATATCTTGGGCACTTTAGCAGTGACTGAATTCTGCCTTAAGCATAAATGTAAGCTTGTTTATGTCGGATCATCAACAAAATATGCTAAAGCTCGTTTAGATGGTATTGCCGGAAAAGATTTATCTCCTTATACCTGGGCAAAAGCTGTCAATACAGAACTAGTTAAAAATTATGGTAAATGGTATGGGCTTTCCTATGCTATTGCATATTTTTCTAATGTTTACGGCCCGCGTGAATTAGCTGGTGAATACGGTACAGTCGTAGAAATTTTTAAGCAGCAATATCTTAAAAGCGAACCGCTAACAGCTAGAAAACCAGGTAATCAGCAAAGAAATTATACTCATGTTGATGATACTGTCAGAGGATTAATTTTGGTCGGCCAAAAAGGAAAAGGCGACGGTTATATAATTAGTTCTAAAAAAAGCTATTCTACTTTAGAAGTAGCTAAACTTTTTAATTATAAGATAAAAATGCTGCCAGCGCGGACAACTAGCCGGCCATCACCAAATTATAATGTAGCTAAAATGGAAAAATTGGGCTGGCAAGAAAAAGAATCATTGAAAGAATATATAGATAATTTTTTATCAGCAAATCAAAAAAAGTAATAAAATTTATGAAGAAAATCTTAATTTTTTCACTTGTTTATTATCCAAAATTTATTGGTGGCGCCGAAGTGTCCATTAAAGAAGTTACTGATAGAATTAATCCGAATGATTATGAATTTCATATGATTACCCTTCGTTTTGACGCAAGTTTGCCTAAAGTTGAAAAAATTGGCAATGTTACTGTGCACCGAATTGGCTTTAGTAAAAATAATCCGGCAATTGAAGACTTGCAAAGATTTCCTCTTTCTCTTAATAAATATCTTTTTCAATTTTCGGCTGCTTGGAAAGCAATTAAGCTTCACCGTCATAATCAATACCAGGGGATTTGGGCAATGATGGCCCATTCTTGCGGAGTTCCGGCAGCTATCTTTAAAATATTCTACCCGCGCATTTTTTATATTTTGACATTGCAGGAAGGAGATCCTATTAAAAGTATTGAACGGACTGTCCGGCCGCTTTGGCCTTTATTTACTAGAGCTTTTACTAAAGCGGATGTAATTCAAGCTATTTCGGGATATTTAAGCCAGTGGGCAAGAAAACGCGGTTTTCGAGGACCCTTAGAAATTATTTATAATGGAGCTAATGAAAGAGATTTTAAAGATATTTACAGCGAAGAAGAATTAGCGGAATTAAAGAAAAAAGTCGGCAAACAAGAAGGGGATCTTTATCTTGTCACTACATCAAGGCTTGTTGACAAAAATGCTGTTGATGATGTTATTAAAGCGCTAACTTTTTTACCTCCTTTTGTTTATTTTCTCGTAGTCGGCGGAGGTCCGGAAGAGCAAAATCTTAGAAATTTAGCCTCTAAATTAAAAGTAGAGCAAAGAGTTAAATTTATTGGTCAAGTTGATCGGACAGAAACGCCAAAGTATAGAAGGATATCTGATATATTTGTTCGCCCTAGCCGTTCAGAAGGATTAGGCATTTCTTTTATTTCAGCTATGGCAGCTAATCTTCCTGTGATTGGCACTCATGAAGGAGGAATAAAAGAATTTCTTTTTGATGCTCAAAAAAACCCAGATAAGCCGACGACTGGCTGGGTGGTAGATAAAAATAATCCAGAACAAATAGCAAATGCAGTAAAATATATTATATCTCATCCGGAAGAAGTTAAGAAAATTACTCAAACCGCTCGCCATTTAGCATTTGAAAAATATAATTGGGATAAAATTGCTGAAGAGATGCAAAAGAAAATTTTTGCTCGCTTAAATAATTAATCTAATTAAATTATAATGACTCCTTACGATTTTGTTATTGAAAAAATAAAAGAAGCTGGAGAAATTCTTTTAACAGAGCAAGAAAAAGGTTTTAAGAGAATAAAGAAAAGTAAAGATTTACGCGACATAACAACAAGCGCTGATTTAAAAGTGAATGATTTTTTAAATAAAGAAATTAAAAAATCTTTTCCTAATCACGGGATTTATTCAGAAGAAGAAGGCATTATTAAAGAAGCGGATAAATTCAAATGGGTTATTGATCCAATAGACGGCTCAGCTAATTTCTCCCGAGGCATTCCTCATTTTGCTATTTGCTTTGGCTTGCTTAAATCTGGAGAACCTTTTACTGGAGCAGTCTATAATCCGCTTACTAAAGAATTGTTCAGTTTTAAAAAAGGCCAAGGAGCCTTTCTGAATAATAAACCAATTTGCGTTTCGAAAATATCTAATTTATCTCAAGCGCATGTTTTTTTTCATGCTGGCCGGAAGAAAGAATTGCAAGAATGGGGAGGCAGATCTTATCAAAAACTTTTAGGCAAAGCTTGCAAAACAAATAATTTTGCTTGTTCTTCCCTTGATATTTGTTTTGTTGCCTGCGGAAGGATTGAAGCTAATATTTACGGAACCCTTTCAACTCTTGATATTGCTCCAGCTATTGGCATTTTAATCGAGGCCGGAGGCTTAGCTGTCGGCAATAAAGGCGTTCCTCTTGATTTTTCATCTGAGCCGAAAAAAATATTTACAGCGAATAATAAGAAAATATTGAAATCAATTTTAGAAATTATTTAATTTTTAAGAAATTTGCTTAAGCTCTTTCTGTCTTTCTTTTTCTTCCGGACTGCGGAGAGAATCGCGTTTATGGCAGTATTCTTCAACAATATCTTCATTTATTTTTTTATCGGCGAGAATTAATTCAAGAATATTAGTCCAAAAAGATATCCTTTCTTTATTTAAATTATAAAGATTACCAGCTGTTTTTCTAAGGGTTCCTGCATAATATTGCAAAAGGAACCCTATTTTATATAAGCGCATCAGCCTTAAAGAAAGATATTCTTCTGGAGCTCGGTTTTGCCTGACATAGTCAGCTAAAATTGACTGCAGTTTAAGATTGTAAATAATCATATAATTGAGAAAGCGGGCCCAGCTTTCATATTTATTGCCGAAATAAACAGACGAATGATCAAGCAAGTAGATATTTCGGCCAACAAGGCAAAAATTATGCGGAACAAAATCAGCATGAGTAAGAAAATTAGCGTAAAGCTCAATTGTCTTTTTGTTAGCAATAAAGAAATTAAGCGATTTATCTAAAACAGAAGATAAGTAATTATTCTGATAATCATTATTTATAGCGACTTCTCTGAATTTCTTAAAGGAATCAATATAATTTTGCGGCGTAAAAATGCCAAAAACATTATGAATAATTTTGTCGTGAGAATAAGCTGTAGCATGAACACCTTCCTGAGTTTCAAAAGCGCGCAAAGCAATAAAAAACTGATCACTAAGAGAATGATCAGTAAATGATTTTTTTTGTTCAATATAAGAGGTGATAAAGATAAGGTAATCTCTTTTTTTTATAAATAAAATTTCTGTTGGCGAAAAGAAGGTTCTGTAGGCAAAGTCTATTTTTTGCTGCAGAGTAACTCGGCATTTCCTTTCGTGCTCAATCTCTTGCATTCCTTTTGCTTGGCTGCTTGCTTTAATAATAACATGTTCATGTGTCTGCTCGGAAAAACCATTTAAAACAAGCTTAGGCCCGCTCATTAAATATCTTTCTCCGCTTATATGGACTTGCTTTTGGCAGAGCTTAAAACCAAGCTTTTCGATAATCGGCAGCATTTTATTAAGTTCTTCCTTTTTATATTGTTCCCACTCTTGCTGAGCCTTATTTGTAATCAGATTCATCTTATTTTTTGCTTGTTGTAGCTAAATTAAAAAGATAGTTTAATTTTTTGATATGCGCTGACCAGGAAAAATCTTTGACTAATGATTCTTGCGCCTTTTGGATAATTTTTTTTCTAAAATCCTGATGAGTAAGTAAAAAAGATATTGCTTCAACAATACTGTTTTGGTCATCTGGCTTAAATAAAAGGCCAGAATCTTTGTCCTTTATTATTTCATTAAAACAAGCCTTATCAGGAGCAACAACAGGAATGCCAGCTGCAAATCCTTTTTGGATTAAATCAGGATAATATTCACTAGAAGAATTCAAAAGATAAACATCAGATGATTTGCAAATATGCCAAGCTTCAGCTAATGAGGCATAGCCAAGAAAAATTATCTTATCATCTAACTTTAATTTGTTAACTAATTCTTTTAAATTGTTTTCTTCCGGCCCTTCGCCAATAATGACCAAGTGCAGATTATCAAATTTCTTTGCCAAGAGATTGATTGACTGAATAATTTCAGTTAAGCCACTCCACCTATTTAAAGGAGCAATAGTTACTATTTGATGTTTCTTGAATTGGCTGGAAAAGGGAATAATTATTTCTTTTTTTGGCGGACTATAATTAACAAAAATTCTGTTTTTTGGCAAATGATATGAATCAGTAATTATTTCAGCAAATTTTTGAGAGGGAACCGTTATTATCTTAGCTCTTTTTAAAACAAATTTTTGGATAAATGATATTAAGCGAATTTTTAAATTTCCTCTAGGTTTTTTAAGAAAATCCGGCAGATCATTATCGGTTAAATTTAATCTTCGGGCATTTTTCCAAGATTCATCCTCGGCAAAATTAAGAATAACCGGAATTTTTAATAAGCTTTGGGCTATAATTGCTGGCAAGCCGGCAGCAACAGCATTTTGCACATAAATAAGATCAGCCTGGCGAGCTGTCTTTAGGAGAGTAATTGAATATTTTAATATCCTTAAAGGAATCGGCAGCATTTTGCTGACTGTTATAATTCTTGCCCCAGGAATATCTTCGGCCATATTAGAATAGGCAATGACGGAAATGTTATGTTCATTTTTTAATTTTTGGCTAAGCTCTTTAGTGTAAATTGCTAAATTTTCTATTTCTGGAGGGTATAAAGTAGTAGCTATGATAATATTCATATAGTAGGAATAATCATTTTAGATTAAATATAATTTTAACACAGTTTTATGATTTAGTCTAATTTTGATAATGATTTTTTTACACATTTTTTAAAATATTGTATAGTTAAATTATATCTTTATGAATTTTATTTATCTTTTTATTTTT
>CAZVUG010000015.1:0-3546 GCA_964629675.1 uncultured Candidatus Saccharibacteria bacterium | reverse complement strand
CCATGCTTTTTTTTAAAATTAAGCACCTCTTCGTTTGAAACATTAAAATTTGATTGATCAAAACTATTGTATATCTTATAAACATTTTTATATCCTTTTTGCAAGAAATATTGTTTCCAATATTCAGATACTGTTAAAATTGCATCTGCCTTTTTCAAATTACGGAAAAATAAAAAAAATTTTAACGAATTTAAAAATGGTCTAGCGATTAGAGGAAATCCCGAAAAATCAAGATGATGAATTATCAACAAATTTTTACCTTTTGTTTTCTTGGGACGCAAAGTAACAATAGAATAAAAATCTCTTATCCATAAATCCTTCTCTCCGTTTAATCTTAAAAGATAGAATAGGGATTCTGGAATTCTTAAATATTTTATTTTTTTAAAATATTTTGATTCGCAAACTAACAAATCTAAATCAAAATTTTTAGACAAAATTTTCCTAGCTTCGTCGTTATAAACAATTCCTCCATATTTTTTTTTACTAATTTCAATCCATCCGATAGTCATCTTAAAATATTTAATTTTAGTTTCTTGTAAAGTATTATATTTCTCGCCTTTTCAAAATAATCTATTATAAATGGAGGATATAGCAAACAAGCCAAAACCAAATGAAAAAGACTTAATATAAAAGGTTTTCTTGAAACCCTAGTTTTTGAAAACAAAAAAAGGGTTGCCCATTTACAAAACCTCAATCCTATTCTACTTTTTTTAATAACAGGAATTTTTCCTATATCGAGTTTATCTTTTCCATGTTTAATTCTTTCTTTGAACAATTTATAGGCTATATTCTGATACTGTCTTTGGTAATATTTTTTTTCAATGGTTAAATTCGAAGAAACAACTTTATAGGTCAGTGGCTGCGGTAAACAATACAGTTTACCTTTGAAAAATAAACGCCCGTATAGGTCCAGGTCTTGAGAATATTTAAAAAACTCTCTGTAATAAATCTTCATATTTCTAAAAACTATACTCGGGTGGAGAAAAATTGCCTTCATACTCAAAAGATCTCTTCTAATATCTTCATTTTCGACACTTTTATCCGAAGACTTACTCAAAATTTTTCCTTCTATATCTATGTAGAAAGTCTGGGTTCCACAAATAACATATTCTTTATTTTTTTCTAAAAATTTAATTTGTTTTTCTAATTTTTCTTTATCCCATAAATCCCCAGCGTCTATCCTTGCTATATAATCTCCTTTTGCTAAATCAATTCCTAGATTAAGGCTTTTGGTAAGTCCTATGTTTGTATTGTTTTTTAGCAATATCACTCTATCATCTTTGGCCTTATATTTCCTAATTATATTTTGACTAAAATCTGTTGACTTGTCATCTATGACAATAAACTCAAAATCTCTAAAAGTTTGATTTAAAACATTTTTTATAGTTTTGCCTACTGCCTTCTCTTCATTATATACACCCATTATAATGGAAACTTTAGGATTCATTATATTTAGCAAACCATTTAATTGTTTTTTTTACCCCTTGCTTAAAATCAATTTTTGGCTGCCAGTTAAGTAAATTTTTAGCTAAGGTAATATCCGCCTTTGTGTGCAAAATGTCGCCTTTCCGTGGATCTAAGTATTTAACCTGACCACCAATTAAACCTGCTAAATAATTTATAGAATAAGATTTTCCACTACTAATATTAATTGTCTCCCCTCCTTTTAATTTTTGACTCTTCATCGCTTTCATATTAGCCTCAACGACATCATCAACATAACAAAATCCTCTTGTCTGTTTTCCGTCACCAAAAATCGTTAGTGGTGTTTTTTGAATTCTTTGTTTCAAAAATTTACCAAGAACTAAACTATAATCAGAATCAAAATCAATTCTAGGCCCAAACACATTAAAATATCTTAGAGAAATTATTGGGATTTTATAAAGTTGATTGAATAATTTAGCAAATTGCTCCCCAACTAATTTCTGTAAAGCATAAGGACTAATAGGGCTTGGCAACATATTTTCCGTCAATGGCAATTTTCCCTGTTCGCCATAAACAGAAGAAGAAGAAGCAAAAATAACTCTTTTCACTTTATGATCAACAGCCGCTTTAAAAACATTCAAAGTTCCTAAAATATTATTTTTTGAAGTTCCGAGCGGATCATCGATTGAAATTGGCACTCTTGGAATAGCCGCTAGGTGAAAAACATAATCAATATCTTTGAACAAAGGTTTAATTTCTTCAAAATCACAAATGTCTGAATTATAAAAATTTGCCTTAAAGTTAAGATTCTCTTCTTTGCCAGCAGATAAATTGTCTATAATAACAACCCGATGCCCTTGATCTATTAATTTATCTACTAGATGACTACCTATAAACCCAGCGCCACCAGTAACTAAAAGTTTCATAATTTTTTTGTTTAATTAAATTTATTTATTAATTATTTAATATCGAGAATTACTTAAAACCTCTGAATATATTTTTTCTAGTTTTTGAACGACATTCTCCCAACTATATTTTTTTGCTTTTTCTTTGTTATTGATTGATATTTCTTTTCTTAACTTCTCGTTCTTGAGAAGCATTAAAACTTTTTCGGCAATTTGTTCTGGATTTTTGGGTTCAACTAAAAATCCATTTTCTCCATCTTTTACGACTTCAGGTATTCCTCCTACCATAGTAGCGACTATTGGCAATCCGCAAGCCATTGCCTCAAGATTTACAATTCCAAAACTTTCCGATAAGCTCGGCAAAACAAAAACATCTGAAGCTGTCATATATTTAGAAACTTTTTCGTTCGGCACTTTGCCCATAAAGATTACGCTATCCTCTATATTCAATTCCTTTACTAATCTCTCTAAATTCTCTCTTTCTTCTCCATATCCGACAATTAACAATCTTGTCTTAGGGATTACTCTTTTTATGATGCACAAGGCTTTAATCAAATATTTTATCCCCTTAATCTGGTTTAAACGACCAACGAAAAGAATAATTTTTTCATCTTTTTGTATCTGTAGTTCATCGGTCGTTTTTTCTTTTGCTGAATTTGTAAACTTTTTGGATTCTATTCCATTTGGGATTACAAAAATTTCTTTATCATCACAAATTTTTTCTATTTCTAATTTTCTTTTCATATCTTCTACTAAAACGATCACAGCATCGGCATTCTTTAAAATTAATTTAAAAATTAATTTTTTAAATCTCCAAGGGAGATAAACATCAGAACCTCTGCAATATACAATGTAAGGTTTTTTCAAAATCTTTTTAGCTAAAAAACATGGTATGGCTGTTAAAACACCTTGAGAATGACTTATTTCGAAATTAATCTTTCTTAAATAAAAAAATAATTTTATCCAAAATATTCCAAAACCAAAATTTTTTATTCTGGGATAAGAGATCCTATGGACGCGAAAATTATTCTCCCTACTTTCCTTTAGCAAACCTTTATCGTGAGAAGTAAGTATATCAATCTGGTGACCTTTTCGGGCTAAATATTTGGCAATATTTTTTGTTGCGATTTCTTTGCCTCCAAGCCATTTTGGCGGGAATATCGAAATCAAAATTGCTATTTTCATTTTGCTTTTATTATTTCTATGGTATTAATTA
>CAZVUG010000014.1:0-4450 GCA_964629675.1 uncultured Candidatus Saccharibacteria bacterium | reverse complement strand
AGTGCAAAATTTTTTGAGAAACTGTGGGATATAAAAAAATCTCTGGAAGAAATAGGACACGAAGTTCTATTGCCAAGCATGAAAGATTTTCACCATTTAGGTGAAGATTTATTAGCAAAAATTCAATACGATTTAATTAATGAACATTTCCAAAAAATTGACCAATCTCACGCTGTTTATGTTGCAAATTATGACAAAAATGGAATTGCAGGATATATTGGTGGAAATTCTTTTTTGGAAATGGGCTTAGCATTTTATAGGAAAATCCCGATTTTTTTATTGAATGACATCCCACAGCAAGTAAGTTATAGAGAAGAGTTAATTGCCTTGGCACCTATTATTGTCGGTGAAGATTGGAATAAATTAGATGACATTCTCAAAAAATTTTATGAAACCCGCCCTACGCCAACTTCTCGTCGCTAACGCTCCTCGACCACGCCACACTTCGACTTCATTTCATTATGCTGATACTCGTATAATAGCGATTAAGAGGAAATCCTTGCAGGATTCTCTCAAATTCCTCACTTCGCTTCGAGAACTTCTTAATAATTTACTCCAAAACACATGCAAGAATATAAAAATTTTTAAATTATAATCTTTTATAATTAATATTATGTACGACCCAAAAAAAGCTCATTATCTTGTTGTCACAGGAATTATTATAAAAGATGGGAAATTTTTAATTACTAAAAGAACGCCAACAGAAAAAGCGTTTCCCAATCAATGGACTGTTCCCGGAGGAAAATTAGAATTAGATGATTACGCTAAAAGGCCAAAAGATACCTCTGCTCACTGGTACAATATTTTTGAGGATTTATTAAAGAGAGAAGTTGCCGAAGAAGTTGGCTTAACAATGAAAAATATCCGATATTTAACAAGCCTTTCATATATCCGCACTGACAATATTCCGACAATAATTGTCAGTCTTTTCGCTGATTATTGCAAAGGCAGAGTCAAGCTTTGCCCTGCCCTAACTGAATATGCTTGGGTAGATCTTAAAGAAGCAAAAAATTATGATTTAATTGAAGGAATTTATGAAGAACTAGAAATGCTTGATAAATTTCTTAAAGGGAAAAAGGTTAATTTTTGGCAAAAAAGAAATAAGTAAGCAATTTTGCTTTTATCTAAAAATTGGGAAATTATAAAATAAAAAAGGGCTCTAAAGCCCTTATTATTTATCTAATTTTAGCAACCGGCTTTTTTTAAACTTTCTGTTTCTTCTTTAGACAAAGGATAAGTTGATTGCCCTTTGATGATTGGCTTGCTATAAATACGAGTCCCTTCCCGAGAATATAGGCTAGAAATAATAAGACCGTTATTATAAGAATCTAGCAAAGCAATTGTAAAACTTTGATCACCGCCAGTATCTTTAAAAGGATTAAATCGGACTAAGCCGATTTTTTGGATACTTTGCTTAGTCATTTTATCTAAATCTTTAACAAATTTGATTAATTTTTGAATTTCCTCTTCTGATTGCTTCATCCGTTTAATTTCTGAAAAAATAACGCCTTCTAGATCAGAAGCTTTTTTCCCATTAAAAAAAACTTTTAATCTTTTTCTTGTTTGCCAAAGCTGCCAATAAAGTAGAATAGTCGTTATTATTAATAATAAAATTGAAACTGAAAAGATAAGAAAAATTTGATTATTAAGTATAGTATTAATCATTATATAAATTAAGCTAAAAAATATTAATATTTCCGGACAAGCAAGGTTACTTGCTTATTTATACTCTTATAATTTACTGTCTATTTTATATCAGGGGCAACTTTTTAGATGTTGCCCCGGTATATTATTCTCTTGGACGATTATGATTACGAAGTTCGTTTAGAGTAAATTCACCTAGAAGCCAAAGAACGCCTTGTATAAAGCCAAGCCAGCGAGAAAATTTTTCTCGTTGGTTCTCTCTAATAAATTTTCCCATTTCCGGCAACATCGAATAAAGATGATCAAGAGCTATCTTCTTAGTTGGCAAATAAAAATCATAATGAGCTTTAACAGGTTCAGCATTAAGTTTTTCTAAGTGTTTACGGTATTGGGTTATCAGAGAAAGATTTTCTTCATTTGCTGTCATCAGATTGTCCTCCTTTTGATTAAATTTAACGAAAACTTCTTAAAAATATTTTTAAGGATCATAATTTCCAACAACTCTCTTACTATTATACTTGTTTTAATCTTCCTGTCTATCATTGACGGAAATGATTAAATAAGTTATAAGAAAAGCAATCTTTAGTTCTTTTAAATTTTATCAGGGTAAATCAACATTAAAAACATCAGCTGTGAAAGGAGGCGCCGATGAAAAAAACAAATAAATTTTTTTTAGCTGTTATTCTTATAATCATAGCTATTTCGTTTGGCTGCGCCAACACTTTTCAGCAAAGTAGCCTCTTTCCCAGTACTCCCTATATTACCGATGGATTCAAATCAAAAGGCGCACGCATAGGATTTATTGCTCCAAGTTCTTCTTATGGATTAGAGTAAGATAAATGGATTCTTCTAAAAATTCTATCTGAGAATTTAAAAAAAAGGAAAAATGTTGCGGTAGTATCGCCAAACGAATGCTTAAATTTAATAAATAATGCCGGACTTGCAGAATCTTATGTAAAAATGATAAAAGATCATCGTATTAGCGGAATTTTAGAAAAGGAAATTCTAGAAAAGATTGGTAAAGCTATCCAGGTAGATTATTTTCTGCATCTAAGACTAACTAATTTTAATCAAGTTGCTCATACAAGATTTAGCATTTTTAGCTTGCGCTTAATAAATTCACAGCAAGCTAAAATGAGAGCTTCTATTCAAATTTGGCAAATTGACGGAAGTATTGTCTGGGAATCACAAGTTGAAAGTATTATTTCGACTGAGGCTTTGCGGGCCAGGCCAGTATCTTTCGAAAAAATTGCTAATGCTATCTCTCAACAGTTTATTTTTGAATTACCCTGATAAAAATAATTAAAAAAGCCCGTCTTAATAACATAAGGCGGGTTTTAAATTTCTTGATATTGATAAGACTAAAAATATTTAATTAGACACAATACTATATTAGTACAAAATCATAAATAAAAAGGGGCGCGTTTAGTTAATAACGGGACTATTGTTATTTATGAAAGATTTCCTATTACTGGCGTGACTAATATGGTATTCGTCACCATACTAATTTCAGTTTTTTACGGTAAACGCCCGTCTTGCTTGCGTTCCCGAATACCCTTAAGTAAAAGAGTAAGAGCATTATTATTCATAAGCGGTTCGCGCCATAAATAACAATTGTTTTTTCTTCTTCAAAGTTGGTTTGAACTTTCAAATTAAGGATCGAACCGTCTTTTTTGAACCACGCGGAGCGTGAAAAAACCTTTTGGATTCGGAAATTTTTGACGGGAATGCGTTTGTGTCGGCGCTTCGTGCCGATTCCATTTCGGCTTTCAATTCCGATTTTCAATTTTGGCGGTGTATTCTTGAAATAGCTCGAACGCATTTCGCCGCCGAAGGCGGCGTGGCTGGTGGGCAGAAATCTGCGCGGCGAAGCCGCGAACATTAACAATTTCAAGTTTTTCTTTGGCGGCAAATTCGTTTAAAGAGTTTTCTGACAATCAGCAGCCTTTTGTTCCTCGGCTCTTTTTAGATCAGCCGGTAAAGTAAAGGGCTTGCGGGTGGGGTTCGTAACTCCAAGGTCAATGTACTCCAAGTTTAAGTAAAACCAAGGAGAGAAGCAAGGACCAGGCGAGTTATCCGTGCTTGTCTCAACAAATACGAATTTGTTTCCTGAAAATCCTACACCTCTGAACTCTTGATACTGTGCAAGTTTTTGATTTAGGAGAAGGGTGTTTCCTTCGGGAATATTGAAATAACCATTCTGTTGATATGATTTATCTTTAGATAAATCATAAACCCAAATATGATGTCCACTACTATCGTCGGAAATATAATAAAATTGATTCTTGTTTTGGGGATTTCTAAAAACCTCTCTAACGCCCCAAAAATCCCTTATAGCGAGTTTAAATTTCACTTCGATAAGTTCATCGTTTTGGTTATTGGAAGTTGTCGGAGAAGCAGGAGAAACTTGCTTCAACTGTTCAACTTGGCTACGCAAAGAAACAACCTCGTCAGTCATTACTTGTTGTTTCTGATTCATCCACCAAAAAATTCCGCCGCCGACAACTATAGCAGTCAAAATAATAGAAATAATTATTGGAACGAGTGGCGAAGTATTGTTTGGAGAAGTACTAAACTGATTTATTGGTTGTTCCATAAAACTTTTATTAAAAAATTATTAATGATGAAAAAATTTCTTTTGCCCTTCCAAAATATGGTTCGAGCCGATTTGTTTTCAGGTTCTTTGGCAGTTTGGAATGTTCGCGGCTTCGCCGCGCAGATTAACAATTTCAAGTTTTTCTTTGGCGGCAAATTCGTTTAAAGAGTTTTCTGACAATCAGCAGCCTTTTGTTCCTCGGCTCTTTTT
>CAZVUG010000013.1:0-2329 GCA_964629675.1 uncultured Candidatus Saccharibacteria bacterium | reverse complement strand
CTAGGATTAAAACATATTTCCAAAAAGATTTTGGTTTAGAGGTTTGGCTACTTATACTTGAAGTATCTAATTTAAAAGCCTGATTAATGTCTTCTTCTGCCCAACCAGCCTCAGACAATTTTTTTTTAATTTCCTCATCGTTCATCCCCATTTTTCTTGAAAGTTTAATATAATTTTGTAATTCCTTGCTCATATTTTATGTAAAAATATGGAAAAGCTTTTGCATAAGAATTCTATGCAACAAACTATTCTAATATTTTTAAGGTTAAATGATCTTATTAATATTTTACTCTTCTTGGTGTGGTTTCTCTAATTGCTGAATTTCGATTTTGGATTTGCTGTCTGTGATTTTCATCACATCTTTATCCATTTTTCCAAATTCTTTGTAAGCTGAATTATAAGTATTAACTGTGGTACTAAGGTGATTGCCTAATTTTTCCAAATATTCATTGTAACTTGATAGATGTTTCCCCAAGACTTCTACCCTTTTCCTAATTTCTTTGGCTGATTCTTCAATCTGCATAGCCCGCAAACCTTGTAAAATCGTTTGCAAATAAGCATAAAAAGAAGTTGGAGAAACTATGTGAACATGTTTTTCTCTAACAGCGTAATCGATTAAGTCACGCGTGTTACTTTTAATCGCCCCGATTTTATTAACTAATAAATCATAATAAACAGCTTCGGCTGGAATAAACATAAAAGCAAAATCTAAAGTTCCCTCCTGAGGACGAATATATTTAGCGGTTTCTTCTATTCTATTTTTTAAGTCCTGCCTAAATAACTTTTCCAACTCCCCTCTTTTAATTGAATCATTCTCTTTAATAATCCGATTGTAATTTTCCAAGGAAAACTTTGAATCTATTGGAATAATTTTACTGTCTCCTAAAAAGATAGCAGCGTCCACTATTTCTCCATCTTTAAATCCATATTGCATTTGATACTGACTTGGACTAAAAACATTTTTTAATAATTCCTCTAAATAATATTCGCCTAATATTCCGCGTTGTTTCGGATTTTTTAAAATATTTTCTAAAGATTGAAGCTGTTCAGCAAAATTGACCACTTGTCGGTTAGTATCATCTAATTTAGTCAATTTTTCCGTAACATCTCGAATAATCTTAGCGCTTTGGTTAAATTGGCTTTGCATTTGCTGAGCTGACTCGCTTAATTTACTATCAACATTCTGATTCATCTGATTAAGTTGCTGCTGAAGCAGATATAAGGAATTATTATCTTCTTTGAAAGGTATTTTTTTAAAAAGAAAAAAAGTTATTATTGTTAAGCCAATAATAATTAAGGATAAAAATATTATTATTATTGCTTCCATTGATAATAACTTTAACACAATTTAATTTAAAATTCAACTTTTTATCCTAAGAAAATTTGTAAAAAAACAAATAAAAGATAGATCAAAAATAGAAAAATACCTTCTTTTTTAGAAATAATTTGATGAGTTTGAATAAAAATTCCAAAGAATAAAGCAATGCCAATAGTAAAAATAATGCCAATAAAATAAGCGGAAAAATCAACTATTGTTAAAGGACAAATAATAACAGTTAATCCCAGAATTAAAGTTGAATTTATTACTACTGCACCCATAATATTGCCGAGAATCATCTGCTTATGCCCCATTAAAGCTGATTTAATACCAAAAGTAATTTCCGGCAGATTGGTTCCTAAGGCAATAACAAGAATGCCAATAATAACTAAAGGCAGGCCAACCGCTTCAGCGAAAGAAGAAGCCGACCAAACTATTCCTTCTGCAGCAAGAAGAAGCAAAACTATTCCGGCAAAAAAGACTAAAATATTCCGCAAAAATATTTTTATTTTCGGCCAACCTTCTTGAAAATTGTTAGCAAAAATCTTATCAAATCTGTGTTTCTGCCGAAGAATGGTTCGAAGATATACTAATAAAGCTAAAAGCAAAATAATTCCGTCTGTTCGAGAAAGATTTTTATCTAGCAAAAGAAGAATAGGCAAAGAAGAAATAAGGGCTGTATAAAATGCATCTGTTTGGGTTGCTGAAGTTCTTGTATCTAACCTTCCAGCAAAAAAAATACCAATTGCTACTACCAAAGTAAGGTTGACTATATTAGAGCCAATAATATTGCCGAAAGAAAGAGCCGGCTTTCCATGAAAAGCAGAAGTAATCCCAACTAAAAACTCTGGGATAGTTGTGGCAAAAGCCATTAAGATAAAAGCAACTATAAATTCCTTAAGTTTTAAAAATCGAGCTATTCTCGTTATAGAACGAACCACCTTTCCTCCAGCATAAGCTAAAAGCAAGCAAGAAAGAATAAAAATAAAAAGATAAATAAAATTCATAAAG
>CAZVUG010000012.1:0-9059 GCA_964629675.1 uncultured Candidatus Saccharibacteria bacterium | reverse complement strand
TTATGATAGACAAAATAAAGGTTATTATATAGATCCTGCAAGTTCCTCAAAAGTAAATAATCTTTTAGCTATTGGAAACATTGAGGCATATGGAGATATCGATGCTTCTGGAACAGTTTGTGATAGTAATGGTTGTATTAATACTCCTATATGTCCTTGTGGAACTTGCTGGGTTGTAGAAGAAAAAACCTATACTTCTTGTGATAGATGTGCAACATCTTATCAAGCTTGTTCTTATACTCATGCTTGGGGGACTATGTATTGTGATTATATGTGCACACCAGGAGGATGGAGATTAATTACTGATTATTGGGAAGCGCCTCCTTGTTCATGTTTCCCTGCTGGAACTAAAGTAACTATGGCTGATGGAAGTAAGAAGAATATTGAAGAAATTGGAGTTGGAGAAAAAGTCATTGGAACAAATGGAAATGTAAATACTGTTATTAAATTAGCTAGACCTTTTATTAATGATAGAAGCACTTATTTAATCAATAAAAAAGTTGAATTTACTCCAGAACATCCTTTCTTAACTACGGAAGGCTGGAAAGTTGTGGATATAGACTTATTCAAGAAGTATCAAGATGAGCATAATTCTTATCATATGGAAGAACCAGGAATTCTTAAGGTTGGTGATGTTCTAATTACAGAAACTGGAGAAGAAGAAATTATAACTCTTGAAGAACTACATACTAGACCTTCTAATGAAGTTGTTTATGATTTAATTATGGATGAAAAGAATCATGCCTATATAGCTAATGGATATATAACTCATGATAGTAATTAATCTATGAATCTGGAGAGCATAATGTTGAAGTGGGAAGCTTTACAAGAACAAGTTTTTATTTATATGCTGAACATGCTGAAAATCCTGCTCATTGGATAGCAATTGGCTATTAAAAAATTAGCATAAATTTCTTGGCAAAAATATTTTTTAAATTAAATCTGTGGAAATTGCTGGGTTGTGGATGAAAAAATATATGAAGCTTGCACTGAATGTGCAGTAGAGTCTCAACATTGCGCGGTATTCGGAGGTAATCATTATGAAAAAAACCATTGTTATTATTTATGCACACCAGCAGGATGGAAATTAATACATTCTTATATTCCTTACGTTCCTAGCCCTTAGTATTTAGAATATATTTTCTTTAAAGATGTTAAAACATTTTAATTCATTAGATATTCTTTAAAAAGTTAAAGAGGTTAGAAAATTCAATAAAAAATTATTGTCATGGTTAAACTTTATTTTAAATTTAAATTATAAATATTTAAATAAGAATCCACCCTTTTGTGGATTTTTATTTTATGCTAAAATATAGCTAATGTTTAATATGATAAAAATCAAGAAATTGCTAAGAGAAAAGGGATTCACTTTAATAGAAATGTTGGTAGTGGTTTTTATTGTTGGCATAATGTCTGTTTTGGTTTTTGCTAATTATAGGGATAATAGAGATAAGTATGAACTTTACCAGGCTGCTCAGAAGTTAGAATCTGATATAAGAAAAATGCAAAATATGGCTATCAACGGAGTTGAAATACCGGGAATATGCTCTACTGCTAATACTTGCCATGGATATGGGATTTATATTAATTTTGCTGATGGAAATTCATATATTCTTTTCGCTGACAAAAATAATGATCAAGACTATGATAACGGCATCGATGGAATTTACGAAACAGTTCAAATGCCTTCAAAAGTCAGTTTTAATAACGTAGATCCTAATCCGCTAAATATATTTTTTAGACCGCCTGATCCAAATACTTACATCGATCAAGGCAATGAGTCTAGCGGTAGTGTTACACTAAAAGTTGAAGACAGCCTTATCCTTATAATGAAAAAAATTGAGATAAATTCATCGGGAGTTATTTCAGTAACAGAATTACCTTAAATTCAAAATTGATTCTTGTATTTAAAATAATGATTTTATTTAAGAAAAAACAAAAAGAAAAAGGATTTAGTCTATTAGGCATAATAATACTTTTTTTTATCATTGTTGTTGGCTTAGTCGGTATTTTGTCATTAGTCAACTCTTCCTTAAGAGCTTCTCGAGCAGCCAGCATGAGATTAGTTGCTGCTAACTTAGCTCAAGAAGGTGTAGAAATGGTAAGATACTTCAGAAAGATTGATCCAGCTGGATGGAACAATTGGCATAATTCAGTTATTAATGATGATTATCGCGTGCAATATAATCCTCAAGATCCTCATAATCAAGATTCTCTACTTGGTTTTTCAGAGACTCCTTTGAAAATTGATAATTCTGGATATTATCGATATGATGCAGTTAATGATTCACCTTATTATCGTAAAATTACTTTAAAAAAAGAGTCATCTAATGAAACAAAAGTAAGAGTAGAAATGAAATGGAAAGTTGGTAATAACTGGACTTACTTAATCGTCGAAGATAGATTGTGGAGATGGAAATAAATTTTAATATTTTTTATGTTTAAAATTAAAAAAAATAAAGGATTTACCTTAATTGAATTGATTGTTGCTCTAGCCCTTTTCAGTATTTTAGTTATTTCTGCGGTAGAAGTTGGCGTTTCAGTTATTAAATCTCAGAGAAGAGGATTCAGTTTGCAAGAGGTCCAAGAAGCAGGAAGGTATCTTATGGAATATGCTATTAAAGAAATTAGAATGGGAGATATACAATCATCTACAGCTGATTCTTTAAGTATTATTAATTCAAGCGGGGAGAATATCAACTATAAATTTGATACTCATAATTTTATGCGTCAAAAAGAATTAGAAAGTTGGCAAAATTTAAATCCTAATAATATTAAATTAGATGGAGAATTTTCTGTCAGGCAAGACGCAGCCGGCCCTTATTTAGTCACCATAGTCATGGAATTAGAGAGCAAGGGGGAAAGACAAGAGGAAATTGTTAAAATGAATATTCAAAATAGCGTTACGCCTAGGGCAAATTAAAATAATGGTTAAAATTAAAAAAAATATGAATATTTTTTCTCAAAAAGGAGCAACTTCTATTCTTTTTGGCCTTTTGCTTTTAGGAATGCTTTTTGTCATTAGCCTAACTATTTCTATTTTAATGCTGCAGCAAGTTAAGCTTTCTCGCCAATCGGGTCTTTCTGTAGTTGCTTTTTATGCAGCTGAATCTGGTGCAGAAAAATGTTTATTTCAAATAAAAAATAGTACAGGTGTTGGCTGTGATAATACCGGTCAAATTTCAGATATTCTTGACAACTTAGCTAGTTATGAAGCAGAATATGATAGTGTTAATTCTAAAATTACATCAAGCGGTTATTTTAAAGGAGCAAACAGAAAGATAGAAATAGACTGGTAGTTAATATTTATTAATTTTGTGGCTAAATCGAAAATAAAAAAAAATATACTGAATCTTTTTTTAATTCTGATTATTGGCGGTTTAGGAGGAATATTAGCAGATCAATTCCTTCTGCCTTATTTAGCTTCTGTTAGTCCTTTTTCTAAAATCCAATTTATCCATCAAGCTGGTAACGGGACAACAATAATTAATCCGACAGAAAAAATTACTATTACTGAAAACGAAGGTTTAGAAAAAGCAATTGATAAAATTAAACCAACTTTGGTATTAATAAAAACTTACCAATATCAAAAAGTAATTAGCCAGGGAACTGGCTTTATTGTTACAAATGATGGATTAATTGTAACAGCTCTTGACCTAGTTCCGGAAACAGCTAGCCAATATTATATTCTTTATAATAATAAATCATTATTGGCAGAATTAATTAAAAAAGATACAGAGCAAAATTTAGCTTTATTAAAAATAGAAGAAAATAATTTACCGGTAGTTTCTTTGGCAAAATTAGAAGAAATTAAGCTAGGAGAAAGAGTTGTTATTGTTGGTCTTGAAGAAAACAAGGAAAAAGTTCTGCCTTTTGTTAATTTAGGCATTATTCGCAGTCTTAATGGAGAAATATTAAAAATTAACCTAACTGAAGAGAATGTATTAGCTAATGGAAGCCCTTTGATAAATATTAAAGGAGAAATATTAGGATTAAATTTAGTTGATCAAAAAGGTTTAATCAAAACTATTCCTGCTAATATCATTCAAAAATTCATTAGCTTATAAAATAGAGTTAGATTATGAAATTACTCATAACTGGAGGGGCCGGATTTATCGGCTCCAATTTTATTAGGCATATTCTTAAAAAATATCCGGATTATAAGATTATTAATTTGGATGTTTTAAATTATGCTGGAAATTTAAATAATCTTCGGGATATTGAAAATAATCCTAATTATGGTTTTGTTAGGGGTGATGTTTGTGATGAAAGAATAGTTAGTCAATTGATTTCTCGAAAACCTGATGCTGTTATTAATTTTGCTGCGCAAACTCACGTTGACCGTTCTATCACCGATCCGCAGAATTTTATCCGGACAAATATTCTAGGCACTCACAATCTGCTTGAAGCAGCAAGAAAATATTCTCTTGGCAGATATATTCAAATCTCAACAGATGAAGTCTATGGCAGTATTGGAAAAGGCTCATTTACTGAAGAAAATTCTTTAAAGCCTAATAGTCCTTATTCTGCTTCTAAAGCTAGCGCTGATTTGTTAGTGCGAGCTTACTATAAGACATATAAATTGCCTGTTTTAATTACCCGTTCATCTAATAATTACGGGCCTTTCCAATATCTGGAAACATTAATTCCCCTTTTTATTACTAATCTTTTAGAAGGTAAGAAAGTACCAATTTATGGTGATGGCAATCAAGTAAGAGACTGGCTTTACGTTATTGATAATTGTTTAGGCATTGATCATGTCCTTCACCATGGCCAAGTTGGAGAAATCTATAATATTGGCAGCAATAATGAAAAGACTAATTTAGAAATTACCAGAATTATTTTAAAAGAATTAAATATGGATAAAAAATATATTGAATATATTCAAGATAGGCCTGGTCATGATCGACGCTATTCTTTAGACTCTACTAAATTGCATAATTTAGGCTGGGCTCCTCGTTATGAATTTAGTGAAGCAATGGCTAAAACTGTCCAATGGTATAAGGATAATAGTGATTGGTGGAGTCCATTGAAATAATATCTTATCCACAAGATAAGTTTGAAAGTATCTGTTTTTATTAGTAAAATAGAAGTAATGGGTAAAAAATCATCTATTATTCTAATTTTAATTATAATCCTTATTGTCTTTGGATTTTTTTATTGGTGGGACAATAGAGAAATTAAAGGAAATCCAGAAGATTATATAATTAAAGAAACTTCAGAAGGTACAATCGTAGAAAATGAAAGAATGGAGGATTGATAAAAATATTTCTGATGCTTCCCCTGTAGTAGATAATAATGGTATAATATATATCAGATCTCGTCATGGCATATTTTATGCTATTAATCCAGAGGGAACTATTAGGTGGCAATCTAAATTAGACGGATCCCCAATTAATTATTCTGCAGCAATTGATCGCCAAGGAATAATTTATATCGCTTCGCGAGACGGGTATTTGTATGCTTTTGGAAAATAGCAATAGATAATCTTTTGTTGATTTTTGAATATTTTTTAGTTATACTGCTCGAATATGGAAAAGAAAGCTTTAGAATTAGCTTTGGCAATTTATCGCGTGACTAAATTGTTTCCGGAGGGCGAAGTTTTAATTAATCAAACACGCAAAACAGCTAATCAAATTTTAGCTGAAATATTAACTCAGAGTAAAAAATTAAACGGAAGAATTGAAACTTTAATAGGATATTTAGAAATAGCTAAAAATCAAAATTGGATTGAAGACATTAATTTTGATATACTTATTAAAGAGTATCATAATTTATTAATTAATTTAAAAAAAGAAAAACCTCGAGAGGAAAATAAAAATTCTGCTAATCCAGCAATTCAAGAAAAAATAATTCTAAATTCAAGACAGAGAAAAATTTTAGACAAAAATAAAGATAATCATAAATTTAGAATAAATGATTTAATTAAAGATTTCCCAATAAATATTCGTACTTTAAGGAGAGATTTAGATCAATTAGTATTAAAAGGCTATTTAAAGAAAAAAGGTAAAGGGAGATCTACCTTTTATATAATAAAGTCGTTAAAAAAGAAATAATATTATTATCCGGACATTAATTATGTCCGCAATGTCCGCAATGTCCGCAAAATGTCCGCAAAATGTCCGCAAAATGTCCGCAATGTCCGTAAAAATATGAAAGGTATTGTTTTAGCAGGCGGTAAAGGCACTCGCCTAATGCCGTTAACTAAAGTTATTAATAAAACTATTTTGCCCATTTATAAATGGCCTCTTATTTATTATCCTATTTTAACCTTGCGTGATGCTGGAATTAAAGAAATTCTAATAATATCTGGCCCAGGCCATGCAGGTCAATTCTTGGATCTCTTAGGCTCAGGAAAGCAATTAGGAGTAGATTTAAGCTATGATATTCAAGAAGAACCTAAGGGAATTGCTCATGGATTAAGTATTGGAGAGGATTTTGCTGATAATGGCAAAATAGCTTTAATATTAGGAGATAATATCTTTGAGGATAGCCTAAAAAAAGCAGTTAATGATTTTGAGAAACAGGAAAAAGGAGCTAAAATTGTCATTAAACAAGTTCCAGATCCAGAAAGATTTGGCGTAGTAAAATTTAGTCCAAAAGGAGATAAAATATCTCAAATTATCGAAAAACCGAAAAATCCACCTAGTAATTGGATGGTTACTGGATTTTATTTATACGACAATCGCGTCTTTAACATGATTAGAAAGCTAAAACCTTCAAATCGAGGAGAATATGAGATTACAGATATTAATAATCTTTACGTTAAAGAAGGCTATATGAGCTATCAAAAAGCAAGGGGTAAATGGATAGATGCCGGAATTTTTGATTCTTTGTTAGAAGCTAATAATTTTATTGCTAAAAATCAAGATAAATTAAGACAATTTAAAATCTAAATTACTGTGAAAAAACGCCAATTTGCTAAAATTTATCGCAAATACGTTAATCCTATTTATCGCTTCATTCATTTGAAGATTAATTCCCATAATGACTCTGAAGATCTAACAGCAGAGGCTTTTTTTAAATTTTGGGAAAGTCTTAGCCAAGGAAAAATGGATAAAATAGAAAATCCGCGAGCCATGCTTTATAAAATAGCGAATAATTTAGTAATTGATTTTTATCGGAAAAAATCTCGAACCGAGATAATCCAGGACCCGAAAGACAGCCAATTGGCTAATTTAAGGGATAATTTAGATTTAAATGAGAAAATAAGCTTTGATTCAGATATATCTCAAGTTAAGAAGAATTTAGCTAATATTAAGAGTGATTATCAAAATATTATCATTCTGCGATATATCGATGATCTATCTAATAAAGAAATTGCTCAAATATTAGGAAAAACAGAAGGAGCAGTTAGGGTTATGGCGCATCGCGCAATAAAGGAATTGAAAAAAAACATGTAACAAAAGAGCGATTAATACGTCTTATTTAGTAGTAAAAGACTATATCTCTATATTCATTATGGAAGATAAAGAACTTATTAGTAAAATTAAAAAATTAAGAGATATTAAGCCCAATCCAAATTGGGTTAATTTTGCTGAAGAAAAATTAAATGATCGGATTGGCCTAAAAGAAGAAAAATATGGTTTCCTTAATTGGCTGATAGAACCTCATCCAATGGCTTTAGTTGCTTTTTCCCTGATGTTTATTATCGGCGGGCCTTGGCTTACTTTAAAAACAGCTGAATCGAGCTTGCCGGGAGAATTTCTTTATTCAGTTAAGAAAATTGGCGAAAGCATTCAAACTAAAGTAGTTTCGGAAAAAGAGCAAATAGAATTACAAGTAGATTTTGCCTCTCGCCGAATTGAGGAATTAACTAAAGTGAATGGAAATATTCTTTTCTCGGAAGATTTAAATAAAGAGGAAAAAGCTAAAGAAGCATTAAATGGACTTAAACAGAACCTGACTAGTATTAGCGCTCATTTGGATAAAATAGAGGCAGATGAAGAAAAGAAAGTGGCGATAGTTAAAGAAGCCCAGCAAATAAAGGAAGAATTAAGCAAAAACAAAGAAAATTCGTCAGCCGAAATGCAGAATGATTTAATTGAAGCAGAAGAGTTGAATAATCAAATTTTGAGCATTTTAACTAAAGATAAAGAAGAGAAAGAGGAAGAATCTGCCACGAGCACGCAAGAGACTATTATTTATACTAATGGGACAGAAACAAGTACCGAACCTTTTGTTGAAGAATAGTTTATCCACAGTTAAAGCTTGCTTAAAAAGTTTATTAAAAATACAATACAAATAAGGAACCTGATGTCAAAAGGTCGATCAGCCCATTTAAATGGGTATATTATTGACATTAGGAGGATTTTTAGTTAGTTTATAGATAATTTGATCAGTCGTAAACAAAGAAAAATTTTTCGGGTTAAAGGTCGATACGGCTGGAGCAAGTCATCTTGTTAAGACAAGATGATGATAAAGTCGAACGAGGTTGTCTAATATCATGTGAATTAGCCAATCTCGGAGATTGAAACAAAATTAAATTAAAATGAGTAAAAAAATAAAAAAACCTATTTCGATTTTTACCTCAATTACTACTGCGGTCTGGCTTTCCGGAGTTGCTATGTTAGCTCCAATGGCAGCTGGTGCAGCTGTAATTGATGGCGATATTGTTAGTCCGGATGCTGAATTTGTCGAGGATGGAACTACTTATTATCCTTATGATGTTTTTATCGTTAAAATGATTAACGGCAAGACATTTAAGAGATTAGTTCTTAATCCAGAGGTATTTGAAAGCTATGGACATTTGGAATGGGGCAATATTCAGACTATTGATGCTAGCACTGTAGAAGGATACACTACTTCAAATTTAGTCTATCCAGATAATGATGGTGATGGTGTTGCTGATGGAGCAGTTTATAAATTGACTCCTGATGGTGATATTGGAACTCGTCAGCATTTGAATATGACTGCTGAAGAATTTACCGCTGCCGGATATGATTGGGATTCAGTGTATGTAGTTAACAGCACTGATTTCGGAAATTATACTGCAGGAAGCGATGTTACTGACGGTGATACTACAGTTAGCGAAGGAACTTTAACAGTTTCTTTGGCAG
>CAZVUG010000011.1:0-51316 GCA_964629675.1 uncultured Candidatus Saccharibacteria bacterium | reverse complement strand
AAAAACGCCCATCAAAGATGAGCGTTTTTTTATTTTACATAAACAAAATTACATTGCCGGAGGTCCTTCTGGAGGAGACATAGGTGGTTCAGACGGTGTTGTTGGAGGCATAGAAGAACTTGGAGGCTCAACAGAACCGCTCCCATTGTCTTTTTTAGATTTTATTAAGTAAAAGGCTACCCCAACAACTAAAATTATCGCAATTATCCAAATAATTGTTGTTAATGACATAAATTTTTTAAATTTTATTATTTTTTGATCTTTCGACCTTACTTCATTATGGCTTTTTTATTGAACTTTTGTCAAACGATTAAGTGGAAAACTCATTTAAGCGTTCAAGATTAGTCTCAGGCGATTTAAACAGAAAAATCTTTTGCTATTTTATAAATATCCCCTGCTCCCATAATAATAACTACTTCATCCCCCTCTAAGTTTTCTTTCAAATAATTTGTTATTTCTATCTTGGGCAAATAAATAGCTTGGGGTTTATTAATTTTTTTAATCAATTTTTCGGAACTAATCTGTTTTTTAGTTGTCTTTTTTTCTCTACCAGCCACATCGTATATATCGGTTATAATTAATTTTTCAATCGGGTTTCTTTTAAACACCCTAACAAAGTTATTGAATAGATAATAAGTTCTTTGAAACTGGTGCGGCTGAAAAACACACCAAATTCTTTTATTCTTAAATTTCGTTTTTGTAGCCCTTAAGGTTGCTTCTATTTCAGTAGGATGATGAGCGTAATCGCTAATAAGAGTAAAATCCTTATGGTTAGTTTGCGCTTTCTTCACTTCAAATCTGCGCCAAATTCCAGTGTATTCTGACAAAGCTTTAAAAATTATCTGGTCGGAAATTCTTAAAATTCTAGCAATATTTAACGCGGCTAAAGCATTCAAGACATTGTGTTTGCCGGGAACCTTTAAAATTTGTCCAATTTTTTTAGCGTCTTTTTGCGTTAAGCTGTAATTGCGCGCTTTAAATCTTAATTTTGAGTTTTGTCCTTTTAATTTTAATATATTTTTATCGTCTCGATTGGCAATTAAAACTCCATCTTCGGGCAAACGACGAATATATTCTTGATAGGTTTTTAAAATATGTTTTAAGTTTTTATAATAATCAAGGTGTTCTTCTTCAATGGATGTTAAAACAATGACTTTGGGCCAATAATTCAGAAAAGATGCGTTCCATTCATCAGCCTCAATAACGAGATACTTGCTTTTACCCATTCTAAAATTAGTTCCGCCTAATTCTTTTAATTTAGTTCCAACAACAACCGTAGGGTCAAACCCTGCTTTTATTAAAATTAAAGTCGCCATTGAGCTGGTAGTGCTTTTTCCATGAGTGCCTGATACTGCAATTGTAAAGTATTTTTTTGTAAGTTCGCCCAAAGCTTCTGGATAACTTTTAATCTCTAATTTATAACTCGCAGTCTGCAACTCGCGCGCTTTGAAAAGTTCAGGATTATCTCTTTTAACCGCTGGACTATAAATAACTAAACTTACGTCACTCGGTAAATTTTTAGCTTGATGCTGGCCAATCATAATTCTAACTCCTTTTCCCTTTAAAAATTCAGTCACTTCAGACAAAACCAAGTCAGAACCACTAACTGTGTCCCCTTTTTCCAAATAATATTGCGCTAAAGCGCTTACGCCTATGCCTCCAATTCCAATAAAATGTATTTTCATTTATTTTTATTCTTTAAATTTGACCGATTCTAAGATAAAATATTCAGGTCCGCTTCTTTTAAGCTTGCTTTCCATTATTTCAATAGAATCAACCGTGAACTTTAAATTTAAATCTTGTCCAATTTCTGGCCTGTCTTCAGGTTCAATCTGACGCCATTCCATTTTTTTAACTCTCCCCAATGTAATATGCGGAGAAAACTTTTTTCTATCTAAAGAAAAACGGATAATCTCTGAATTTGAGAATAAATTACTTAAATTAATCCTAAGAGAATTAAAGTTCTCTGAATTTTCAAATTGCGCCCAAACCATCTTCGGAGGCATTGTCTTCAAAGGACCATAACAAGTTTTATTTAAAGTAATGTGAAATAACGTTTGGTTAGCAACAACTTGTTTCACAATTTTAGAAATCTCTAAAAGGTCTTTATCTTCAAGATATCCCAAAAACGCTAAAGTGATATGCAGATTATTTACATTCGTCCATTTAATCGGCATTGCGCGGAAATCATCTTGAAAATCACTTAATTTCTTTTTTATGTTTTTGGGCAAATTTATCGCAACAAAAATTCTATGTTTCTGATTCATATTATTGATTGAATTCTATCATAAAAAAAGTTAAGATTAAAGCGTTGAAAAATAATTTCAAAAATGACAAACATAAATAAAAAACTTTCTAAAATATTTTATGAAATTGAAGAGTATCTAAATCTAAAAGGAGCTTCTTTTTTCAAAATTCGGGCTTATCATAAAGCAGCTCAAATTTTAGATAACCTAGAAAAGGATGTTTCTGAAATCTATAAAGAAAAGAAGCTAAAAGGGTTGCAAGAAATTCCTGGAATTGGCAAAAGTAGCGCGCAAAAAATTGAAGAATATATTAAAAAAGGAAGTATTAAATATTATAAAGAGTTAAAAGAGGAAACAGCTATCCGTCAGATTGTTACCTACTACTTTCAAAGCAAGGGACTTTCTTTGGAACAACTTAAAAAAGATTCTAGAAAAAGAAAAATTATTTATTCGCGTTACACTAAACCAGCCAAACAAGTTTTAGAATTAGCCGGTTCTTTAGAGAAAGCCAAAAAAGCGATTGATATAGTCGCGAAATGGGCTCAATCAAGGAATCTTGATTACGCGATTGAAACTGTTTTTAAAAAATGGCTTGAAATAGACAAATTAAAACCAAAAGAGATTGTTAAAAAACCCTTTTTTCAAGGCAATCAAATGGTTTGGTCAGAAACTAAGAAAAAGTGGTATGTGATTGACCAATATGGAGAGTGGTTAGAATTCGCAGGCAAGAAAGAGGAAATTGAATGGCGCACGACTAAATAGGCGCTGATTATTGATCGCTAATAAATGATCAATGCTAAATAATTATAAAAAAATTAAAATTGTTTTCTTAGGAACCCCAGAATTCAGTTCAATCGTTTTAGACAAACTTATAAAAAACAACTATAGGCCTGTTTTAGTTATTACTGCTCCAGACAAGCCAGTTGGTAGAAAAAAGATCATCACTCCTTCCGCAACTAAAGTTCTATCCCAGAAATATAAAATTCCTGTCTTGCAACCAAACAAAATTAATGACATAAATACAAAAATTAAAGACTTGAAGCCAGACTTAGGGATCGTGGTGGCTTACAAACAGATTATTCCAAAGGATATACTAAGCATCCCTAAGTATGGATTTCTTAATATTCATCCTTCTCTTTTGCCCAAATACAGAGGCCCAGCGCCTATCCAAACAGCTCTTCTAAATGGAGACAAAAAAACTGGCGTAACAATAATTTTAATTGACGCTGAAATGGATCATGGTAAGATAGTTTCAAATATAAATTACCAAATAAAAGACAATATAATTTTTGAAGAATTAAGCAATGATTTGGCCGAATTAAGCGCCGAACTATTAATCGCAACAATTCCCAAATACATAAATAAAGAAATTCAACCTAAAGAGCAAGACGAACCAAAGGTTAGTTTCACAAAAATTATTAAAAAAGAAGACGGAGAAATCGACTTATCAAAGTCAGCTCAAGAAATAGAAAGACAAGTTAGGGCTTTTAATCCTTGGCCTGGATCTTTCTTTTTCTTAAAGAAGAAAGGCAAAAAAATAAGAATAAAAATATTAGAAGCTTATGCTTCAGAATCAGAAAATCCTCATAAAGTATCGTTAAAATGTAAAAAAGATTATCTTGTAATTAATAAGCTTCAGCAAGAGGGTAAGAAACCTTTACTTGCTGAAGAATTTAAAAAAGGTTTTTATGACAACAATAACTTATGCTGATCTAAGAAAAGGGGTTCAAATTATTATCGGAGATGAACCTTATGAAATAATTGAAGCAGCGCCTATGTTTAAGGCAAGAGGCAGTTCTGTTTTGCAAGTAAAATTAAAAAACTTAATTACTCAAAAAATAATCTCTAAAACTTTTCATTCTTCCGATATTTTTGAACAGGCTGAAATTTTAAAAACAAAAATAAAATTTATCTTTTCCCATAGAGATAAATTTACTTTTTCTGAAATAGAAAATCCTTCAAAACGAATTGAAATCTCCAAAGAAAAAATTGGCTCTATAGCTAATTTCTTAAAAGCTAATCAGATTGTTGAAACCTTGGTCTTTAAAGAAAAAATAATCGGCATATCTTTACCGATTAAAATAGAATTAGAAGTAGTTGAAGCTCCGCCTGGCATTAAAGGCAACCGAGCCCAATCAGGAAATAAAATTGTTGTTTTGGAAACTGGCGCGGAAATAAATGTTCCCCTCTTTATTGAGCAAGGAGATGTTATTGAAATCAATACCGAGAAAAAAGAATACGTCCGCAGGATAGAAAAAACCCAAAAGACCTAACCTCTTCTCTTTCTTTCCGCGCGTCTGACTTCAGCTTCATTCATCCCAAAATGATGCGCAATTTCATGCCAAACCGTATCTCGAACGGTTTTTTTAATTTCGTCTTTGGATTGAGCAACTCTTTCAATTGACCTTTTGAAAATAGTTATTTTGTCAGGCAAAACCTGTCCATAGCTTCCTCTATTTATTTGAGGAATACCTTCGTATAATCCAAGAATTAGAGAATTTTCTCCTCTTTTTACTTTTTTTAATTGATCTGGTTCCGGTTCTTCTTCGATACAGATATCAACATTATCAAGTTTCTCTAAAAACTTTTTCGGAATTGCATTTATCCCCTCTTTAACGGCTTCTTCAAACTCTTTGTTGTTCATTTTTAAATATTTAAATTAAGATTGCTAATCCGTGACTTTGTTTAAAATTAAAATAGGAAAATTTTACTTTATTGTTTTTCTATTAATTCAAATAATTAAGCGTTCATTTATTATTAAACTTTTTATAATAAAATAACTTTAAAATCTCCGAGCAGAAGAAATAAGTTATTACAAGAGAAATAACTATTACGAAATGACTATTTTCTGGTCTAATGAAGTTAAAGATCTTCTGTCCCAAAAGAGTAAAAGGTAAAACAATTGTTGTTGAAGCCGCTATTAAAGAAAACAATATAACTATTCCCGATGGACGCTTGGTCTTAGTAAAAAACATTTTAGTTCGAATAGAAAAGATTAAAACCAATTCAGTTAAAATGCTGCCAATAAACCAATTGGTTTGCAAAACCTGCGGTGATATGCGATAAAAGAGCCCGAAAAAAATAAAATCAAATAAAGTGCTTAAAACACCTAAAATAATACAAAAAAAAGCAATATCTTTAATATTATACTTTTGAGGAGTTTGGAGTTCTTTTTTATTTACAGTATCAGTTGAAACAGCAATCATGGGAATATCAGACAATAGATTAACCAGCAAAATCTGTAAAGGAAGCATAGGCAGAAAATCAATCAATAAAGAGGCCGTAGCAATAGCAAAAAAATTGCCAAAATTTGAAATTAAGGTAATTTTAATGTATTTAATTGTATTGGCAAAAACTCTTCTTCCTTCTTCAATACCATTCAAAATAGCCCTTAAGTCTTTCTTTAAAA
This sequence comes from uncultured Candidatus Saccharibacteria bacterium, assembly GCA_964629675.1. Classification (GTDB taxonomy): domain Bacteria; phylum Patescibacteriota; class Minisyncoccia; order Portnoybacterales; family UBA2143; genus CAZVUG01. The sequence goes on along the minus strand of CAZVUG010000011.1, from coordinate 45,661 downwards.
GCACGATGTCAGCTGTTTCTTTAGCGATATCAGCTCCGCTTTCCACTACCAAAGAAACATCAGATAGTTTTAGAACTGGAGCGTCGTTTATACCTTCTCCTAAAAATCCAACCCTATATTTTGATTTTAACTTTTCAACCAAAGAATATTTTTGTTCTGGCGAAAAACGAGCGAAAACTTGATATTCTTCCATTGCTTTTAATTTCTGCTTTTCGTTAAAATTATTCCATTCTTTGCCAGTAATAACTTTTTCCGGCAAATCAATCAAACCAATTTGAAAGGCCACGTTTCCTGCCACTTCGCGGCTATCTCCAGTGATTATTTTAATTTTAACTCCAAGTTTGTTCGCCTGCCTAACAATATCATCAGTAGTTTTTTTAATTGAATCAGCAAAAGAAATAATTCCTAAAAAATTAAAATTATTTTCTTTTTCCGCACTAATCTTCAATGATTCTTTTTCTTGCTTCTTTAAATGTTTTTCGGCTATCACTAAAATACGATTCCCCTTCTTGCCTTCTTGGTTTATCCATTGATTTATTTTAGTTTCTTCTAACTCGTTCAAGTTCTGGCAAAGTTTTATTATTTCTTCTGGAGCGCCAAGAGTAACCATAGCCAAATTTGCTTTTTTGCCTTCAGTCGCTAAAACAATATTTCTTTTCATTTCTGGATTAAAAGGAATTTCTTTTAATTTACGACAGAGATTTATTTCTTGAATTTGGTCTTTATTAAGCTTCTTCCAAATAGCAATATCAAAAGGTTCTTTTTTCTTCCTTTGCTCAAAAGCTGTACATAAAGCGGCATAATATAAGGTCTTTTTTGAATTCTTAGAGTAAATATCAACTACTTCTAATTTATTTTCGGTTAAGGTACCTGTTTTGTCGGAACAAAGAATTTCAATACCACCCAAATCCTCAACCGCTGAAAGCCTTTTAACTACGACCTTCAGTTTCGCTAAACGTCTGGCTCCTTGAGAAAGCGAAAAAGTAGTCACTACTGGCAGAGCTTCGGGAATTACACTAACCGTTAAGGCAATTAAAAAAATTACTAATTCAATAAAATCCAAATTTCCTCTTTTAACTAAGACGTTAGCTAAAAAAACAAGAGCTAGCGTTAAGCCAGCCAATTTTAAAATAAAAGCGGTGAAATGAGAAATTCCTTTTTCAAAATTACTCGCGCTTCTTGTTTCGCTAGATAGCTTAGCGATTCGGCCGATAGCGGCATTGTTTCCAGTTGCTAAAACTAAAGCCTTAGCTCTACCTTTAACAACTAATGTTCCAGAAAAACCAATATTAAGAGATTCATGGTAAGCTTCCGCTTTTTTAGATAATCTATTTACTTTTTTATAAACTGGTGTTGATTCTCCGGTTAATACTGTTTCGTCAACCAACAAACCTTCTATTTCAAGAAAACGGACATCGGCTGGAACTATATCTCCGGTCTCCAAAACAACAATATCTCCTGGGACGAGGTTATTACTTGCTATTCTTTTCGTCTGTCCGTCCCGCACCACTTTAGCATAGGAAAGAATATATCGCCTTAAGAGCAAAATTGTCTTTTCGGAACGAAATTCCTGATAGAAACCTAAGCCAGTATTAATTAGTAAAAATAAAAAAATCATTCCCGACTCAACATATTGCCCCAAAAGAAGAGTAATAATAACTGCGGCAAAAAGTAGATAAATAAAAGCTGATTTAAATTGCCGTAATAAAATGTGCCACCATTTAATTTCCCGTGTTGTTAAAATATTCTTACCGTATTCTAAAATCCGAACCTTGGCTTCTTTTTCGCTAATGCCTTTTATGGAATTAGTTTTGAATTCTTTCACTCCATCCTTCTCTCCTTTGATTGTATAATCAAAAATATTTGGAAATTTATTAAGGTTATTTTTTTGTTGGTTCATATTTTAATTCTAATTGTATCAAAAAATTCGCCAAAAGGCGATTTTCTGGATAGATTCTTTATTTTTTAATCCTATTAATTTTTAATTCTTTTCAGTTTAAAAACTAATATAGAAATTATCTTGCCAATAAAGAGAAAAGGTTGTTCTCCTTAAAAAAACCAAACTTTCCTTTCGTATCATTTATAAAATTAATTTAAGTTTCCAATAAATTTTTTGTTTTCTAATTTTCTATTTTTGATTCTCATTATTTTCATATATTCTTTTTCTAAATCTAAAATTTTTTGTATTTCTTCGCTAGTTAAATCATTAAATTCTTTAGCTATTTCTTCATCAACAATAATATTTTTTGAGAGTTCATATTTCTCACAAAGAAGTCTCACTAAATTTTTAATTTCTTCTTTTGCTGTCTTTTTGAGAACCTCTTCGTCTAAATGTCTATAAATATAAAACACAGCTTGATTGATATCATACAATACACGATTACGCTTTTTGTCTAAAAAGTTCAATAGAAAAACTGGAATAATACCGAATAACAGAATAGCTATTCCGAGAAAAACGACAACAACTGTATCAACTATTACAAAATTATACAAGGCCTTAGACATTGCTTCAAACGAAAAAATCTTCATCTCTCTTAGCGAAGATATAAAAATCAACAAAGATAACACGATCCAAAAATAGAAAAGAAGTTTTACGATCTCTTTTCTATTAATTATCGCATTAAACCCTACCGTATAAACGATAAAAACAAGAAGAAGACTAAAAATTTGACTAATATTCATTAGCGTCAAAACAACTACAGAAAAAATGAGAACCACGTTTATTAATAACCAATATTTTCTAGTCTTAACCCTGATATTTTTCAAAAATTCTATAATCATATCTTTTAGTCTAAAATAATTTAATTTATTGAGTCTATTTTATAACTAAATTCGCCTCCTTCTTCAGTTTTAATTTTTACGATATCCCCTACAACTTTACCTAAAATGGCTTTACCTAAAGGCGATTCGTTTGAGATATTCCCCTTCAAAGGATTGGATTGGCTTGAACCAACAATATTGATTTTACTTTTTACTCCATCTGCTATAATTGTTACTATTGAGCCAACTTGAACTTCATTGTTTTGTTTTTTCTCAATAATTTTAACATTATTAACTATTTCCTCTAATTCTGAAATTTTGCCCTGTAAAAACGCTTGCCTCTCTTTTGCGTCAGTATAAGCAGAGTTTTCAGATAGGTCGCCAAACGAAGCAGCGCGCCTAATAAGCTCTGATATTTTTTGAGTTTCTGTTGTTTTTAAATAATCTAATTTTTCTTTCAGTTTTTTAAATTGTTCTAATGTTAAATATTGAAGCATAAATAATTAGCTGGCTCCTCGGTCTTGAGCCGACGTTTTAAGGGGTAATTCAGGCCTTTTCGACATGTTCCACTGAAGCATCTTAGTCGGAGTAACTCAAAAGTAGAATTTTAGAAAAAGCTCTATTTTTCATAATAATTTAGTTTAATAATTTTTTCTTATTGTAATACATATAGGATTGTCCCGGTAGCTCAAGACCCACAAGCCTCTCGGTCCTCGATACCGAGCACTAAACGGCTGGGGAGGCAGGATTCGGACCTGCGCATCCATGGACCAAAACCATGTGCCTTACCGCTTGGCTACTCCCCAATTATTAATTTGGCTGACAATATTCTACAACAGCTAATTCTAAAGGCAATTGCTGAAAATCAGCAAATTTAATTTGATTCTGTGCTTCAATAAAAATATGTATTATTTTAACAAGGTCAGCCTCTGAAAAATTTTCTCCTTGTTTGATTATGGTATCTTTTTGCTCATTAGTCAATTCAGCAGCAACTAAAGAAGCTAAATTAACGTCTACCTTTAAAATCATCATTTTACGCAGATAGCTGATTAATGATTTTGCGAATTGGATTAGATCAAATCCATTATTCGCTAAATGATTAATATGAGAAATAGCCTCGCTAATTTTTTTCTGGCTGAGATAATCAACTAAATCCTGAACTGATTTAATATCTGTAATACCTAAAATATCCTGCACTTCTTCTAAAGTAATTTCTTTATCTCCGCCAGCCATTGCTACAATTTGACCTAGCAAGCTTTCTCCATCTCTAACTGAACCATCAGCATTTAAAGCTATTAATTCTAAAGCTGGCTTATCTATTTTTACCTTTTCTTGCTGAGCAATCCAATGAAACCGTTCAATTAATTTTTCCAAAGGGATTTTATAAAAATCAAATCGCTGCGTTCGTGAAATAATAGTCTGCGGCACTTTATTAATTTCGGTTGTTGCTAAAATAAAAAGAGCGTGAGCTGGCGGCTCTTCTAAAGTTTTCAACAAAGCGTTAAAGGCTTCCTTAGTCAATTGATGAACTTCATCTATAATAAAAACTTTGTATTTCAAACTGCTTGGACTAAATTTAATGCCGTCTCTTAATTCCCTGATTTCATCAATACCGCGGTTAGAAGCAGCATCAATTTCAATTAAATCTAAAGATCGGCCTTCATTAATTTCCAGGCAAGACGGACATTTATTGCAAGGCTCATAATTTTCTTTATTTTGGCAATTAACAGCCTTAGCTAATAAACGGGCAATTGTTGTTTTCCCCGTTCCTCTCGGGCCAGTGAATAAGTAAGCGTGGGCTACCCGATCAAATTTAATTGCGTTAGATAAAGTCCGTACCACATGTTCTTGGCCAATTACTTTAGCAAAAGTCTGCGGCCGGTATTTTCGATATAAAACTAAAGACATATTAAAGGTTTCTAAATTATTTTTTAAAGACGATAAACTTATATCCGACAAAATTCCAGAACATGCCAATGAAAGAAGCAACTAAAGCTCCTAGATTAGCCCAAGTTGTCGGATTAATACCTCCTTGCGGGCCAAGCCAATTAACTATTAAGGAAGCTGTTAAATTATTAACGGCTAAGCCGATCAAACTAACAACAACAAATTGAATAAATTCTTTTCCCGTCTTCTTTACAGCATTTTTTTCTGCTAAATTATCTGTTGGATTTTTAAAAGTCCAAAGTTTATTCCAGAAATAGCTGTTAATAACAGCTATGGTAAAAGCAATTGCCTTGAAAGTTGAAAAAAGCATTCCGCTGGCTATGCCGCTGATAAAAATCAATAAGTTCAAAACGCCCAAATCAACTAAAAAATTAAAGCCGCCGACTAGGACAAATTTGCCAATTTGGAAGAAAGATTTAATCTTTTGGCTTAAGATTGCCGCAAAGAGAAACCAAGTTAAGCAAAATAACGGAAAGAAAACCGGCCAAATCCAAAAAGGAATTATTTTAATTTGAGGAATCCCCTCGCCAAGATTTTTTAAAACTACTAAAAGAAGCCAGCCAGCCGCTTCTCCAATTATTAAACTAAGAATGATATCTTTAATTTTTATTCTCATAAATTTAAAATTAAATCTTTGGTGCTTTTTCAACCTCAAAGACTAATCCTTTCTTTAAAATTAATTTATCGCGACGCCTAAACTTATTTTCTAAAAACATGCTGGCTGTTTGATCCTCTACTTTATCTTGAATTAATCGGCGCAAAGAACGAGCTCCGTACATTGGATCATAGCCCTGCTTAGCTAATTCTTCAATAGCTTCTTCTTCAACCTCTAATTCAACTCCCTTATCTTCTAATTTTTCCCTTAGCTCTTTTAAGAAAATATATACAATTTTCTCAACATTTTCTAGGGACAAACTTTTAAAAAGGGCGATTTTATCAAATCGATTTAAAAATTCCGGGCTGAATTTTTCTAACAAAACTTTTTCATTTAATTGCCTTTGGATATCATTGTAGTTAACTCCTCGGCGGATTTCCCTTTGGATAAAATTAGTTCCAGCATTTGAAGTAGCAATTAAAATAATATTTGTAAAATTAATCGTCTCTCCGGAAGCGTCAGTTAAGCGCCCATCATCCATTACCTGTAAAAAAAGATTAAGAATATCTGGATGGGCTTTTTCTATTTCATCTAAGAGAAGAAGAGAATGAGGACGCCGCTTAATTGCTTCTGTTAAATAACCTCTGTTAATTTCTTTTCCTCCGCGGAAACCAATCATTCTGGCAAGACTGCTTTTATCTTGATATTCAGACATGTCTAAACGAATCATTTTTTCTTCGCTGCCGAAATATACTCTGGCTAATGATTTAGCCAATTCTGTTTTGCCTACTCCAGTAGGTCCGACAAAAAGAAAATTAGCCAAAGGCCTTTCGCCCTTCTGTGTCCTTAGGCGGCCCCGCCTTAAAGAAGAAGCAACTGCTCTGACAGCTTCTTCTTGATTGACTAAGCGCTGATGAATTAACTTCTCCAGCTCTAATAATTTCTCCCTTTCAATTTCGCTAACTTCCCCTAAAGGAACATTAGATTTCTTAGAGACTAATTCAGCAATATCTTTGTCTTTAACTAAAGCGCCTCGGCCTCTTTCTTGCCTAACGTAATAGCCTGCTTCTATTAATAAATCAATTGCTTTGGCTGTTAATGATTTTCCGTAAATATAGTTCTCGGCCAAATCAATTGCTTCTTCCAAAGCATTCTCCGAAAAAAGGATGTGCAGCTTTTCTTCAATGGCAAAAATTTTAGCAGCTAAGATCTGCCAAAGCAAATCTTCCGGCGGATCATTCACGTTAATTCTACTTAAATCCTGGCCTAAGATCTGGTTTTCAACTTTTGCCGCAAAATCATCCGGACGACAAGTGCCGATTAGGAAAAAAGATTTGCTCTGAATTCCGGAAGCCATAATTTCTGAAAAGTCCAATCCGCTGGCGATCGCTCTGAGGCCAACCAACCTGTCTATATTAGAAATAACCAAGACGATATTGCCAGCCCGGGCTACTTCAAAAATAATTCTTTTTAAATATTCCTCCCCTTTTTCTCTGGCCTTACTTAAGGCAACCAAGCTGCTGACATCTAATTCGACCAACCTTTTATCTTGAAGAAAGCCAGGCACTTTTTCTTCAGCCATTAGTTGAGCTAATTTTTTCAGTATTGATCTTTTGCCAATATTATCCGCTCCAACAAGAACAACGCCAATCTGCCCGCTGGCAAAAAGATTAAAAATATCTTTGATTTCTTTGCCTCTTCCTAAGATTGTTTCGAATTGGCTATCTCTTGCCAAAAGAGTTAAATCCCGGCTAACTTTATCTAGCCAAGGAGTAGTTGCCGCAGTCATTGCCCGGTCTAATTTGCCTTTTGGCTTAAGCAGTGAACGCCAAAGAAAAGATTTCTTTTCTTCTTTAATCTTATTTTCCAGCTGAGTCCATTGGATTACCCGAGAAATTTCCCGAGGCTCAATTCCGAATTCTTCAAAAATTATGCTGACTAAATTTCTTTCTTGAGAAATAGCCCAGAGAATATCCAAGGCGCTTATTTGCTTTTTTTGATTTTCCAAAGCAAAGAGATAAGCATTGTCAAAAATTCTTTTAACATCTGAAGCAATCTTCGGATTAAATTTTTTCTCGCCCTTGCTTATCTGCTGGCGAAAATTAGGATTTTTAAAAACATGCTTAGTCTTCTGCTTAACTTCTTTTGGTAAGCAATTTAATCTCTTTAAGATTTTCTTGAATTCCTTATTTTCTAAAAAAGAATTGAAAAGATGAATTGGCCTTAAGGAAGGATAATTTTTTCGCCAGCAGAGAACCCAGCTTTTTTCTAGGGCTTGCTGCGCAGAAGAATCAAGGAATAAGGAAATTTCTATTTCTTTCTCCGGATTAATTTGTTTAATAATATTTTTCTTTTCTTCTTTTCTTTGAATTAAATAGAAAATAAACATATCGGTCAGCAAAGAAAGAGAAAAAATATTCAATTTAGATTCTGCAATTAAAATATATATTCCAAAAAAGCCGAAAGCAATTAGCAAAAGCAAAAAGATAAAACCTAAGAATTTTCTTAATTTTCTTTGAGTTATTCTTAAAAGATTAAGTCCAGGATTAAAAGTTAGATTCATTTTCTATATAAAATTAATAAATTTAAAGAGTAAAAATGCCCATAATTGAAGCAACTGGCAAAATCAGCCAGATAATTAGAGCAGCTATCCAAAATAAAGACCAAACAAGAAATAATATTAATCGCCAAAAAATTTGCCAAGTATGGCTAGCGATACTTAGCAGAAAAGCGTCCCAGCCGCGGCTTCCGTACATCGGCTTGAAAAAATTCCGCAGAAGAATAACTAAAGCTAACATCCGCCAGGCATGACTAATTTTTCCCAAACAGAAAGAAGCTGCTTTTTTTAATCCTTGGCTGTACCACCAAAGAGGAAAATACAAAACCTCCCAGAGAGTATCCAGGAAGATATCTTTAACTAATATTTTATAATTAACCATTTTTTCTATTTTAGCACAAAAAATAGTTGTCAACAATTATTGTTTGATATTAATTTCTTTTTATATTAAAATTAAATAAAATGAAAATATTATCTAAAAACAGAATTCTTATTTTGATTTTAATTTTGCTCATTGCCAGCTTTTTTCGCCTCTGGCAAATTGACAGCATCCCCTCCGGCCTTTATCCCGACGAAGCAATGAATGCCAATGATGCTTTATCTTCTTTAGAGAATAATCAATTTAAGGTTTTCTATACTGAAAATAACGGCCGGGAAGGATTGTATCTTTGGTTAGTCGCCGGCAGCTTTAAATTGTTCGGCCCGTCAATCTGGTCGCTGCGCTTAGTTGGCGCTATCTTGGGCATTTTAACTGTCTTGGCTCTCTATCTGTTAGCTAAAGAATTATTTAACGAAAAGATTGCTTTAATTAGCAGTTTTTTCTTGTCTGTTTCTTTTTGGCATACTAATTTTAGCCGAATTGCTTTTCGAGGAATTTTAGTCCCCTTAATTCTCTGCTTGTCTTTTTATTTCCTATTGCGCGGCTTCAGAAAAAAAAGCTCTCTGTCTTTTATTTGGTCAGGCATTTTCTTTGGTTTGGGCTTATATACTTACCTTGCTTTCCGTGCTGCCGTTCTTATTCTAGGTATTGTTATTCTTTGGAAAATAATTGAATATTGGCAGAAAGAAAAGCCAATAACCTTAAGCTGGTCTAATTTTTGGCATAAGGTTTATTTAAAAGACGGCTGGTGGAAATTAGATCTGTTCTTGCTAGTAATTATTATCATGGCTATCCCCCTCGGCCTTTATTTCTACCATCAGCCTCAAGACTTTATCGGCCGCGCTGGAGGAGTCTCTATTTTTGCCGGAGAATCTCCAATACAAGAATTAATTAAAAGCTCTTTCAAAGCTCTGGGAATGTTTAATGTCTATGGCGACGGCAATTGGAGGCATAATTATTCCGGATCGCCGATGCTAGTCTGGTCTGTCGGCATTTTCTTTATCTTAGGAATAGTTGCTATTTTTAAGAAACCTCTTTTCCACCGGATTTTCCTTTTTTCTTGGTTTGCTATTATGCTGCTTCCGGCAATTTTTACGATGGAAGGAATGCCTCATGCTTTAAGGACTATTGGCGTTATTCCAGTCGCTTATCTTTTTGCCGCTTTAGGTCTCATCTGGCTTTTTGAAAAAATATATTCCTTTGGCACAAAATGGCATAAATTTTTAGCCATTGCTTTGCTGATTATATCTTTTATCCAGCCAGCTATAACTAATTTAAATAAATATTTTATTGACTGGGGACAAAGTCCGGAAGTTGCCAGCGCTTTCTCAGCAGATTATGTCCAGATCGGAGAATATCTTAATAGCTTGCCTGAATCAATCAACAAATATGTTTTAGTTAATAAGGAAGGAGAGCCTTTTTACGGATTATCTATTGCTGCCCAAACCCCTATTTTTATTGAAAGAACTGAATTTGATCATAACCGAGCCATTTATCTGCCTTGGCAAGATCTCAGCCAAATCAAAACTGACCAGCCAGCTGTTATTATCCTAATGCATAATGATCAATCATTGGAAAAGCTTCAAGAAATATTTCCTCAAGGTAAAATAATAAGGGAAAAGCCATATCGAATCGAAATATGAAATCAAATCATCTCAACATTATTGCCTTTTTAATTTTAGCCGCTACTTTTGTTGTCTGTTTTTCCAGTTCGCTAAATGATTGCTGGACATTTGACGAGACAGCTCATATTGCTGCCGGCTACTCTTATTTAAGCCAGCAGGATTACCGTCTGAATCCCGAGCACCCTCCTTTAATCAAAGACATAGCTGCTTTTCCCCTGTTATTTTCAGATCTTAATTTTCCCCGTGATCATTCTTCCTGGATCCAAGCAGAAAATCCTGTTTGGTGGCTGCAATTTGATTTTGCCAGCCAATTTCTCTATCAGTCTGGCAATAACCCAGATCAGATTATGCTGCTGGCCAGAACATCAATGATTTTAGTTCTCCTTTTCTTAATTGGCTTAGTTTTCTTCTGGTGTAAAAAGAATTTCGGCCAGCAAACTGCTTTGTTGTCTCTTGTCTTAATGTGTCTTTCGCCAACCTTGCTTGCCCACGGCAGATTAGTAACTACAGATGTCGGTGCTGCTTTAGGAGTAGTTATGACAATCTTTTTCTGGCTGAGATTATTAAAAAAGCCTCAGCTGTTAAATATTATTTTAGCGGCTGTCATCTTGGGTATTTCTCTACTCTTTAAATTCTCTCTTGTCTTATTAATTCCTTTCTTGGCTATCATTACTTTAATGTACGCCTGGGTTAAGCAGAAATCTTTTATCAAATACAGCCTGACAGCTATCTTAGTTGGTTTAATAGCCCTTATTCTTGTTATCTGGCCTATTTATTACTTCCATACTTTCAATTATCCAATCCAGCAGCAAGTTAAAGATACTACTTTCAATTTAGAAAATTCTTCTGCTCCGGAAATAGTCAGCGATATTTTGATTTGGATGAGCTCACAGCCAGTCCTTAGAGCAATCAGCCAATACTTTACCGGCTTTATTATGGTTGCCAGCCGCACAGCCGGCGGAAACACCACTTTCTTTTTAGGGCAAATATCCGCTGAATCATGGAAAACATATTTCCCTGTTGTTTATTTGATAAAAGTGCCTTTGTCTTTTCATCTGCTGACTTTAATTGCCTTAGGATTCTTTATTAACTCTTTTCGGCGCAAAAAAAATATTGCCGTTAAGCAATGGATTGCGAAATATTTCCCCGAAATATCTATTTTCCTCTTTATCGTTATTTATTGGGCTGTTAGTATCAAAGGAAATTTAAATATCGGCATTAGGCATCTTCTGCCAGTCTTTCCTTTAACTATTATCTTAGTAAGCCGGTTTATTTCTTTTTGGCTGAAAAAACCTTACCTTAAAACTAAATACTTATTACTAGGCTTAATAATCTTTTGGCAATTTACTTCGATTGTTAGAATCTATCCTCATTTTCTTGCCTATTTCAACCAGTTAACTGGCGGGCCGACGAACGGCTATCAATACGTTACTGATTCTAATTTAGATTGGGGGCAAGATTTAAGAAGATTAGCCAGTTTTGTTGAAAAGAATAAGATTGAATCAATTTATTTAAATTATTTCGGCGGCGGGTCGCCGGAATATTATCTTGGCAGCAAGTATCATCGATGGGATTCCCGGCAAGATCCCAACCAGCTGCCGGCTAATTCTTATTTAGCTGTTTCTGTTAATGAATTGCAGGGAGGCCGGGCTATTCCGGTAAAAGGATTTGACGGCGGAAACGGCTATTACCAGTGGCTTAATCAATACAAGCCAATCGCAGTTATCGGCTATTCTATCTTCGTCTATTATATTCCTTAGGAATTATTTGTAATAAGCTCGGCCAGCTATTCTTAAATCAATATATTGCAAGGGTGTCCCTTCTTTAATTTCCTGGCTAAATAGCATTTTTAAAGCTTCTGTCTGCTCTTTAGCCAAATTAGCTGGGTTAAAATATATTTGCCAGCCTTGAGTTGTTTCCATCCTTAAGTCTTGGCTAGAGAAATACTCAAAGTAATCTGTTTTAATAGCTGTTTCAGGCATTTTAATCTGAGACAGTTCTTTTTTAACCGTTGTCATAAAACTTACTGCCTTTTCTGGAATAATTTTATCTTTGATTTGATAATTATCTGCCTGGCTGTAAATATTAAGAATAAAATCTCCTTTAACTAAAGGCGATTTTTTGTAAATTATTCCTTTTTGGTCAAGGTAAAAACAATCTTTAATAATTCTTTCTTGCTTTGCTTCGAAAAAATCTTCGCTAGAGGTAGCTGTTTCCGTCCTCTCTATCTCTTGATATTCAACAGCACACCAAATGCCAGCTTCTTTTCTTTCTTTGACTTGGACCTCCAGCATATTTTGCCAGATTTTTTTCTGTACTTTGATTGATTCAACCTCAGGCATGCCGGCAATAATTGCTTTGGCCATTTTTTGCGATGAAATTAAAAAAGGATTCTTTCCCGAAACTATTTTTTTTACTAAAGAATAATGATAAATAAAATCTTGATTCAATAAATTTTCTGCCTTTGCCTGTATTTCTTCCTGCGTGTAATAAATTAAATTTTCTGCTGTGCTGACTTCAATTGATTCTATATCAAAAAAATGGGAAAAGAATAAAAAGTAGGCAGCGCCAGCCAATAGACAAAAAAACAGCCCCCCGCTAAAAATCCATTTTAAAAAGGAGCTTTTTTTACTTTTTCTTCTCAGGTTTCTTTTAGCCATCAAATGAATTAAAATCTATATACTTTTTTAAAACTTCCGGAATAGTGAAAGTGCCGTCTTTTTTCTGGTAATTTTCAATAATGGCAATAATCATTCTGCCAATAGCAAAAGCTGTTCCATTCAAAGTATGGACAAATTCTGTTTGTCTGCTTTTCTGGGAACGATAGCGGATATTAAGGCGCCTTGATTGAAAATCAGTACAGTTGCTTGTTGAGTGAGTTTCTCTATACATTCCTTGGCCAGGCAGCCAAGTTTCCACGTCATAAGTAGAAGCAGACGAAGTTGAAATGTCCCCTGAGCACAAATGGACTATTCGATAAGGCAAATCAAGCATTTTCATCAGCTTTTCTTCTAGAGAAAGAAGATATTGATGCTCTTCTTTTGACTTTTCCGGAGTGGAAAAAATAAACATTTCAACTTTATCAAACTGATGCACTCTTAAGATCCCCTTAGTGTCTTTGCCGTAAGCTCCGGCTTCTCGGCGAAAACAGGTTGAAAAAGATACATAACGCCGCGGCAAATCTTTTTCCTGAAAGATTTCATCCATATGCATCGGCCCGATAGATTGTTCAGAAGTGCCGACTAAGTACAGGTTGTCTTTGTGTAAATGATAGACTTCATCTGTATCATGATCCAAGTAGCCCATCCCCGACATTGCCTTGGGTTTTAATATTACTTGCGGAATAACCGGGGCAAAGCCTTCCTTAGTTAAAACGTCAAAAGCTAATTTTATTAAAGCAAATTCCAAAAAAACAGCTTGGCCTTTTAAATAAGCAAAGCGAGTACCGCTAACTTTGGCAGCTCTTTTAACGTCAATAATATCCAGTTTCTCGGCAATATCCAAATAATCTCGGGGCTTAAAATCAAATTCTTTCTTTTGCCCTTCTTCGCGCAGAACTTTATTATCTCTTTCATCTTTCCCTTCGGGAACTTCAGCTAACGGCAGATTAGGAATCTGGCGCATTGCTTGATAAAGATAACCCTCTATTTCTTCCAAGGCTGGCTCTGCTTTCTTAATTTTTTCTTTCAAAAGCTTAGCTTCTTTAATATTTTCTCGGCCTAATTTGTTTTTTTGGGCTTTTAAATCTTCAATTTCTTTCAATAATTTTCTTTTCTTTTCGTCTAATTCTAAAAGCTTATCCAAATCAACTTCCGCCTGCTTTTTGCGACAGCCTTCCTTAACTTCATCTATATTCTCTCTAATAAATTTAATATCAAGCATAATTTTTTCTGATTAATTATTACAATTCTAAATCATTACTAATTTTTTGCATAGCCTCTAAGCCAATCTCGATAAATTCTGCTAAGCTCAAGCCGATTTCCGAACAAGTAGCAATTATCTCCCGGTTAGCTCCGCGAGCAAAAGACTTTTCCTTGAATCTTTTTAAAACTGATGTTGCCTTCAGATCAGCTAATTTCTTGCTAGGTAAAACTAAAGCTGAGGCGACAATTAAGCCAGTTAAAGGATCAACGCAATAAATAGACTTCTCTAGCTGACTTTCCCTTTTTTTGCCGGTAGCTGGATTATGCGCTTTAACTGCTTCTCTAATTTCTTCTGGAAAGCCGTTTTTCTCTAATATTTCGGCTCCGACTAAGCCATGTTTTTCCGGCTGTTTCTGGTAATCGACTATTTCCATATCAATATCATGGACTAATCCGGACAAGCCCCAAGTTTCTTCATCTTCGCCAAACTTATTGGCTAGAGCCCTCATAATCGCTTCAGTAGCCAGCATATGCTTAACGCTATTATTATTCTTAACATGCTGGCGGACTAATTGTAAGGCTTGTTCTCTATCCATAGCTCATTCCTTTGGTTTCATCAAAGGGAATAAAATTACTTCCCTCAAGCTTTTTGCTTTGGTCAATAGGGCAACAAATCTATCAATACCTAAACCTAAGCCGGCAGCCGGCGGCATACCGTATTCCAAGGCCTCAATAAAATCCTGATCGTATCTCTGCGCTTCTTGATCGCCCTTTCGCAGATTCTCTTCCTGTTTTTGGAAACGTTTTTTTTGCTCCAAAGGATCATTCAATTCAGAAAAAGCATTAGCTAATTCTAAACCGTTAATAACTAATTGAAAGCGGGCTGTTTTAGTTGGCTCTTTTACTAAAGATTTAGCTAAAGGAGATATCTCTGTCGGATGATGGATAATAAAAGTCGGTTCAGTTATTTCCTTGATTTTTGCTTTTAATTCATCGTCATTCCGGCCTAATGCGGAAAATTCAACTCTTTTAAAAGGCCTTTGGCAAGGAATATCTTGGCAGCCGCATGATTTTAAGACATAGACGACCATTTCTTCGGTCATTTCCATAAATTTCTCATAATCGCTGTAAGCTTCATAAAATTCTAGAGTAGTAAAGTCAGGATTATGAGTGCTGTCTAAGCCTTCGTTTCTAAAGCAGCGGCCAATTTCATAAACTTTTTCTAAGCCGCCAACAAGTAATCTTTTTAAGTAAAGCTCCGGGGCAATTCGTAAATAAAGATCAATATCCAAAGCATGATGATGAGTTACAAAAGGACGAGCTGAGGCGCCTCCAGGAATTGTCTGCAGGATAGGGGTTTCCACTTCAACAAAACCTCTCTCATCCAAAAATTTCCTCAAGCTTTTGATAATCTCAGTCCGTTTAATAAAATTCTCCTTGACTTCCTTATTCATCAAAAGATCTAAATACCTTTTTCTAAATCTTTCTTCCACTTCTTTTAAGCCATGCCATTTTTCTGGCAAAGGAGCTAAGCTTTTGCTTAAAAGCCGGTATTTTTTAACCAAGAGAGTTTTTTCTCCCCGGCCAGTTAAGAATAAACTGCCGCTGGCTTCAATAAAATCGCCAATATCAAAATTTGCTTGGAAAAACTTATATTCCTTTTCCCCTAGTTCGTCTTTTTTTAAATAAATTTGCAAGCTGGCACTGCCGTCTTGAATATTGGCAAAAGTTGAGCCGCCGTGCTCCCTGATAGAAATTATTCGGCCAGCTAAAATAATTTCTTTTTTGCCTGAGCTTAATTTAGTAAAATGATCAATTATTTCCTGGCATTGGTGAGTGTAATGAGTTTCTGCTGGATAAGGATCAATTCCTGATTCTTGAATTCTTTTTAATTTCTCTATTCTATTTTTCTTAATTTCTTCTAGAGAAGACATAATTATTTAATATTCATTATTTTATACTTTGTTTTCCCCCGAGGCGTTTCTGCTTCAATTATATCATTTACTTTGCGTCCGATAAATGCTTTTCCTAAGGGAGATTCATAAGAGATTTTTCCTTCGCTTGGATCAGCTTCTTGCGAGCCGACAATCATGAATTCCCGAACAGCTGAATTAGCTGGATCCATCATTTTTACAGAAAACCATGATCCCATTTGAACTATTTTGCTCTTGCCTTTAGAAACTTTAATCAAGCTTGCTTCTTTAATAATTTCTTCTAATTCCATAATTCTGTTTTCATTATACATCTGCTCATCTTTAGCTGCTGAATATTCCGTGTTTTCCGACAAATCACCTAATGACTTAGCTTCTTCTAAGTGTTGGGCGATTTCATGCCTTTTCTTTGTTTTTCTTTCTTCTAGCTCTTTTTTTAATTTTTCCAAACCTTCTGGTGAAATATATTCCATATGAATAGATTCCTTATTTTAAATCTTAATCCTGAAACATGCCTAAGCTTGTTGCCGAATTAGAAATTAAAATTAAATTAATTATTAATAACTTTAATTAAAATACCATTTTAATATTTCTTTGGCTACTGGAACAGCTGCTTGATATCCTTCGCCTCCTCCTTCGACTAAAACAGTTATGGCAATTTTCGGATTATCAATCGGAGCATAGCCGACAAACCAAGCGTGTGTTTTGTCTTCGCTGCCAAATTGGGCTGTTCCGGTTTTGCCGGCCACTTTAACATTCAAGCTGCTTAAAGATTTGGCTGAACCGCTTAAAACAGCTTCTCTCATCCCTTTTTGGATTACAGCAAGATTGTCTTTCGCTAAAAAATTGTCTCTCTTAATCTTGCTCGAAATATTTTCAACTATATTCTGCTGAGAGTCAACAATTTTATCTATCAATTGGGGCTGGAACAAAGTTCCGTTATTGGCAATAGCGCTGATGGCCATTGTCAGCTGTAAAGGAGTGACCAAGACATCTCCCTGGCCAATTGATAAATGGTAAGTATCGCCAAGGACCCATTCCTCGCCTTTGTTTTGTTCTTTCCATTCTTCGTCAGGGATAAGGCCAGCTTCTTCCTGAGGCAAATCAATATTTGTTTTTTCGCCTAAGCCGAAAAGCTGCAAATACTCTTTAATTTTAGGCAGACCTAATCCTTCAAATTGAGCAAAACCGCCGCCGATAGTATAAAAATAGACGTTGCAGGATTCGGCAATCGCCTTAACCATGTTAGTCAAGCCATGCGCTTTCCAATCAGGATAATGATAAATAATATTAGGATTATATTTGTTAGGAATAATAATTTCCCCCTGACAATTAATTGTTTTACTGGCTTTGATAATATTTTCTTCTAAGGCAGCTGAAGCAATTAACGGCTTTAAAGTAGAACCAGGCGGATATTGGCCGGCAACGTTTCTATTTAAAAAAGGCCTGTCTGGATTTTCTTTTAACAAATTTAAATCTGCTGAAGAAATTCCCTGGGCAAAAAGATTATTATCAAAAGTTGGCAGGCTAACCATTGTTAAGATTTGGCCATTTTGCGGATTAGCTATTAAAACAGTTGCCTTTTTTGCTCGATTTCCCTCTTGGTTAATTTTTTTAATCTGATCTTCTAAAGCCTGATATGTTTTTTCCTGTAGCTTTTTATCAATAGACAGAATTAAGCTATTTCCCTCTTGCGGAGGCTCGAAGGCTAGAAGCTTGCGGTTTTGTCCGGAAGAGTCAACTTCAAATTGCTCTTGTCCGGGAATGCCCCTTAATATTTCTTCGTATTCTTTTTCTAAACCAGCTTTGCCGATTTCATCTTCCAGAAAATATCCTTCGTAATTTTCTAAGTCATTTTGGTTGACTTTGCCGGTATAGCCCAAAAGATGAGAAAAAGCCAAGCCATTAACATAATACCTTTTGCCTTTTTCAGCTATGCGAACGCCCGGCCATTGAGCAACTTTGCTTTCTAAAATTAAAGCTTGATCGCGAACAAATCCTTTTAGCAAAGTTAAAGAGCTTTTCCCTTGAGCATTTTTAATTTCTTGTTGTAAATCTTTTGCATCTTTTTGGGCAATATCTGCTATCTCTGCTAAAATTTCTTTTTGTTTAGTTGAAGAATTATCTAAAAAGTCATTTAAGTCAATAATTAAATCAAAGCCGGGAATATTATAAAGCAGTAATTCGCCGTTCCGATCATAGATAACACCGCGAGGCGGAATAACTGGATAAATTCTTAATTTATTTCCCTGAGCTAAATCTTGGTAATAGCTTCCTTTGATAATCTGCAAATAGCCCGTCCTAACAAAGAGGATTGAAAGGGAGAAAACAATCAGAATAAAAAAAATAATAAAATTAAGGGCAGATATTGGTTTTTCTAGCTTGCCTTTCCTTTCTAAAGAACGGATAGCTTCGCTATCTAAAAAAATTTCCTCTGCTTCAATATCGCTGCTTTCATTTCTTCTGACAAAATATTTTTTTAATACTTTTAATCCCATAATAAATAATTATGGCCGTTACCAGATTATAAATCAATAAGCCAGCGAAATAAGCAAAATCCCACCTTAACTCAATCTGAAATAATTTAGCTAAAATAATCAAAAATAGATTGTAGAAAAGAATTCCTAAGCTAATTAAGATTATGATAATCCAGAATTTTATTGCCGAAAAAATTTTCTGCTTAAACCAGTCAACCAGATACGAGGAAAGGACTAAGCTTAAACTGACAAAACCAAAAGGCAGGCTGGTCAGTAAATCAACCAGCAAGCCAGCTAACAAAATAATTTTCCATTTTTCTTGATAGCTTTCTAAGACTACCAAACTGAGAGCAAAAAGCAGAACCAGATTAGGCATTATTCCTGAAATATTCAGTAATGGAGATAAAGCGCTTTCTAGAATAAGCAAAAACAACAAAATTAATACGTCAATTAACGTCTTCATTTTTTAATGACTAGGACTTTTTCTATTTGATTGAAATCTACAGCTGTTTCAATTTCTGCCTTTTGGCAAATATTTGTTGGCAGAGAAATAACCTTTTTTATTTTGCCGATCAATAAATTAGCCGGGAAGATGCCGGCAGCTCCTGAGCTGACAACTAAAGTTTCTTCCCTGATTTCTTTATCTTGAGGCAATAAATCAATAATCAAGCCGTTGCCAGTGCCTTCAGTTAAACCGCTTACTTGAGAATCCCTGATCAAGCTATTAACCTTGCTGCTTGGATTAATAATCAGGCAAACCTCAGAGAAAGATTCATTCACTTTAGTAACCAGCCCAATTAAAATATTGCCCGGATAAATAACGACTGCTTTTTCTTGAAGACCATCCAGACTTCCTCTGTTAATTAAAAAATAACCGTTATTGCCTAAGCTCCGGCCAATTATTTCTGCTAAAATTAATTCCTTGTTTTGGGGAATTGGTAAGCCGTTTTGTTGTCGCAGAAATTCATTTTCTGCTTCAGTTCCTTGTAACTGAGCAATTTTAGCCAGCAAGCGGTTATTTTCTTCTGCCAGCTCGACGTTTTCCTGATGTGAATTGCGCAGAGAAAAAACGAGATCAATAAAATTATTCCCTTTTAAAGAAAACTGATAGATTCTTTTTTGAACAGGTGAAATGGCTTTGACAAAATTGTCTTCAGCCATTGCCAGATAGCCTTTGCTGCCCATGAAGAAAAGAAAAATAATTAGCAGCAAAGAAAAGATCAGCGGGTGGCGTATATTTTTTTTCATGAATACAGTTATTCTAACACATTTTTTCTGAAAAATAAAATCCCCCGCTAGGAGAACGGAGGATTTTCATTATCTTTTGGCGCAAATTACATCTGCCTGTTTTCTTCGTCTGAATTAGAGAAAGACTCTGAATTATCTTCGGCTGGTTTTTGTTCAGCTGGTTCTGCCGGTCGTGTTTCTGGATTTGCTTCCTGGACTGGTTCTTCCGGCAAATCTTTGTTTATCTCTGGTTCTTTAAATTCAGAAACTTCTTCCCCTCCTTTTTTAGATTTCATCCAGAAGATAATACCGATAATCACTATTAAAGCAATAATTATCCAGATCCAAATTGACATAATTATTTTCACCTTATTCTCTTGCCTTTTCTTTTTTAAAAAAGGAAAGACGATTAGATAAGGGACCTTTTTTATTTAAATTATTTATTCGTTCTCTAATTTCCTCTTACAATAATCATATCATATTTATCCATTAAATAAAAACCTGCTTGTGGATAAGTCTCTTAAATTATTTTCCAAACATCGCCAGCACCAATAGCTAAAACAATATCCCCACTCTGAGCATGCTTTTTTAAATATTCTTTTGCTTCTTCTAATTGGGGAATATATTTAACCAGCTGATTTTTATTTCTTCGAAATATTCCTCTGACTAAATCCAGAGAATGGACTTTGCCCACTTTTTCTCTGGCTGATCCATAGATATCTAGGATAATAACTTTGTCTGCCTGGTCAAAAGACTTAATAAAATCTGGCAAAAGAGCTTTTGTCCGGCTAAAAGTATGCGGCTGAAAGACAGCCCAAATCACCTTGCCAGGATAAGACTCCCTGGCTGCTGTCAGGCTGGCTTTAATTTCAGTTGGGTGATGGGCATAATCATCAATAAAAGTAATTCCTCTCTCTTTTTTCTTTATCTCAAATCGCCGCCTGATTCCTTTAAATTCAAGCAAAGCTTTTTTGCTTAAGCTTTCGCTAACGCCTAATTCCAAACTAGCTGCCTGGGCAGCTAAGGCATTTAATAAATTATGCTTTCCTGGAAGAAGCAGCCTTAAACTGGCTTTATCCGGATCATATTCAATAACTCGGGCAGAAACGCCCTGGACTATCTTTTTAACTTCAGGATCTTTTTTATTAATAATGATAAAGCCCTGGCGAGGAACTTTTCTGGCTATTTTTCGAAAAGCTTTTTGGTAAGCTGCAAAGCTTTTAAAAAAATCAGGATGATCGTATTCTAAATTAGTAATTATTAAGCCTTGTGGCGAATAGTTTAAAAAACTTTCCCGGTACTCATCAGCTTCGGCAACTAGATATTCAGATTGGCCGGCCCGGGCATTGCTCTGCCAGTTAATAATTTCTGTTCCGGCAATGACTGTCGGCTCAAAGCCGGCTTTTTCTAAAATAAAGCCTAACATTGCCGTCGTTGTGCTTTTACCGTGAGTTCCAGCAACAGCAATACCATAATACTTTTCAAACAAAAGGCCTAGAACCTGAGCGTAAGACAAAAGAGGCTTCTTTCTTTTTAAAACTTCTGCGACCTCTACGTTAGTTATCTTTTCTCCCAGATAAGCTGCTGAAGAAATAGCTAAATCAAAATTAGCCGGAACATTTTCCTTTTTAAAGCCTTCTTTAAAACTAACCCCTATTTTCCGCAAAACTTTATCTGTAAAGAATTTTTCTGGCGTATCCGAACCTAAGACCTTAATGCCTTTGCTTTGCAAAACTTGAGCTAAAGCAGTCATGCCGACTCCTTTGATGCCGATCAAATAAGCTGTTCTAACTCTTTCTAAATTAATTTGGTAATCTTTTTTCATAAAAACATTCTACTTCTTTTTTAAAATTAGCCAAGGGAAAACAACAACTGCTTTGATAATTCTTTTGTAACGCCAAGGCTCAAGAGCTAAGCGCCATAGCCATTCTATCCCTATTCTTTGGAAAAAAAGAGGCGCCCGCCGAATCCTGCCAGAAAAAAAATCAAAAGATCCGCCAATACCAACGGCTAATTTAACTTCTGGCAAGAGAGATAGATGGCGTGCTATCCATTTTTCCTGATTAGGAGCTCCGAAGGCAACGAAAAGGACTGACGGTCCCGAAGGAATGCCTTTAGCTTTTGGATTTTCTTCAGACAAAATTTCAATTAACAGGCCGGGATATCTTTTTTCTAAAAAAATAGCTGTTTTTTCAGCTACTTTATGCCGGCCGCCTAATAAGAGAACGCGCCATTTTTTCTGATTGGCTAAACAGCAAATTTTTTCCATCAAGTCAGATCCCCGGACTCTCTGCTGAATCGGCCTTTTTAAAAAACGCGAAGCGAAAATAATACCGATTCCGTCAGGAACAGCTAAATCAGCTTGATTAAGAATTTCTTTAAATTCTTCATCCTTTTGGGCTAAAACCAAAAATTCCGGATTAGGCGTGACTAGATAGCATTGTTTCGGCCCTTCCATTATCTTTTCTGTTTCCTGCAAGACTTCTTTTTCGCTCAAATTATTAATTTTAACTCCCAAAATCTCTATTTTATCCATTATTTTTATCTCCGAGCAAAGCTGATTCAAGAATAGTATATTCAGCGCCGCTTCTTTTTAATTGGCTTTCCATAACTTCCATTGATTCCACCGGAAAATTCAAGGAAATTTCTTTCTCTATTTCCGGTTTTTGCGGCAGTAGGCGCCAATCCCAAGGCCTGATTCTGGCTAAAGTAATATGAGGACTGAAAGCACGGTTATCCTGTCGATAGCTATGTAAATTAGCGCCTGACAGAGAATCTTCTAAATCATTCTTTAATTTTGCTAAAGTTGGATTAGACTGCCCTTTTGCCCAGATCATTCGCGGATTGTCTGCTGTCGGCCCCAGACAAACTTCTGATAATCTTATGGAAAAAGGCTGATGAGCTGATCCAATTCTTTGGACTGTCTGGCAGACTTCCAGCATTTCCTGATTATCCAGATAGCCGATAAAAACCAGTGTAATATGCAAGCTTGATTTTCTCGTCCAGCGGACTGGCAGATTCGCCCAATCTTTTTGCAGAGACAATAATTTTTCTTTAAGATATTCTGGCAGGTTGACAGCAATAAAAATTCTTTTCTTAATCATGCTTGAATTATATCAAATAAGGTCTATAATGAGAAGAGCAGCAAAATATATTAAAGATGATTAAGCCCAAAAAAAAGAAACAAGAAACTGATATCCAGAAAATTGTCAATTATTATTTCAAGACTAAAGGTCTAAGCTTAGACGAAATTAAAGAAAGTGCTAAAAAGAAAAAGATAGTTTATTCGCGCTATACCAGATCAGCCAAGCAGCTCTTAGAATTAGCCGGATCAGTTGATAAGGCTAAACAATCAATTAAGAAGATATCTCGCTGGGCCAAATCAAGAGGCTTAGACTATACGATTGAAACAGTTGCTAAAAAATGGCTGGAAATAGACCGGCTTAAGCCAAAAAAACCAATCAAAAAGCCTTTTTTTCAAGGAAATGCGATGGTTTGGTCAAAAGCAAAAAAGAAATGGTATGTTATCAGCGAAGATAACGAATGGCTTGAATTTGCTGGAGAAGAATCAGACATTGAATGGAAAATAATAAAATAAAAATATGATCTTACCTATTCAAACCGGACAAGGAAATCCTGTCTTGCGAAAAGAATCAGCTGAAGTAGGAAAAATAAATGCTGACTTAAAGCAACTAATTTTAGATATGACTGAAACTATGGAAGTAAAAGACGGCCTTGGCTTAGCAGCGCCGCAGATTAACAGATCTCTGCAGATTATTGTCGTTAAGCCCGCCCCAGATCAAGAATCTCTTGTTTTAATTAACCCCCAGATCAAAAGCCGCTCTGCCCGGCAATCAACTATGGAAGAAGGCTGCTTAAGCCTGCCAGGCATTTATCTGCCAATTAAGCGATCAGTCAAAATAACTGTCAAAGCACTTGATGCTGAAGGGAAAACAATTAAAATAAGAGCAAGAGACCTTTTAGCCAGAGTTATCCAGCACGAAGTTGACCATTTACACGGAATTTTAATTACTGATTATCATCATTAATTATGGAAAAAGCTAAAATTATTTTTATCGGCACGTCAACATTTGCTGTCCCGGCTTTAGCTAAACTAATTAAAGAAAAATATCAGCTTGTTAAAGTTATCACTTCCCCAGACAAGCCAGTTGGCCGACAACAGGAAATAGTTTTCTCGCCAGTCAAAAAAGCTGCCTTAAAATTAAAGCTGCCTCTCTGCCAACCAGCAGACATATCTTCAATAAAAGAAGAATTAATTGATCTGCAGCCTGAGTTAATTATCTTAGCAGCCTATGGCCAGATCATTCCCCAAGAAATAATAGAAATTCCGGCTAATGGCAGCTTGAATTTGCATCCTTCCTTATTGCCAAAATATCGCGGTCCTTCCCCTATCCAGACAGCTATCCTGCGTGGCGAGATAAAGACCGGCCTGACAATTATGCTAATGGACGATAAAATTGACCACGGGCCAATTGTTACCCAGCAGGAATTAAGAATTAAAAAAGAGGATAATTACCAGACTTTAGAGAAAAGGTTAGCTAAGTTAGCGGCTGATCTTTTATTAAATACCCTGCCCGATTATTTAAATAAAAAAATTAAGCCAATTCGCCAGCAAGAAGAAAAAGCTACTTACACTAAAATCATTACCCGGCCGGACGGCAGGATTGATTGGAGCCAGGAAGCTATTCAAATCAGCAGGCAAATCAGAGCTTTTTACCCTTGGCCTGGCGCTTGGACTGAATTTAATAATTTGCGGATTAAAATTTTAAAAGCAAAAGCCGTTTCCCGAAAGCAGCCCTATGCCCTGCCGACAGCTAAAGGCTATCTTCTTTTAGAAACAGTCCAGCCAGCCGGTAAAAAACCAATGTCTGGAGCAGATTTTTTCAGAGGATATCATCTGACAAAAAATCATTAATCGAGGTTGACCTTTTATTTTTTTTCTGCTATCTTACTTAATATGGAAAAAGAAAATAAATCTTATCAAATTACCTTAATCTTTTCTGCTAATCTAGAAGAAAAAGAAATAACTGAATCAGTTCAGAAGATTAAGCAAATGATTGAGAAGAAAGAAGGAAAAATTGAAGAAATTGATAATCTTGCTGAAAAGATTATCAGCCGCAAATTAAGCTACCCCATGCAAAAAAGCACAGACGCTTTTTATTTAACTCTTAATTTTGAACTATTCCCTGAATATATTAAAGAATTCAGCCAAGAGCTTAATCTAGAAAAAAGCATTCTCCGTTATTTAATTTCCAACAAGCAAACAAAAGCCAAAAAAGAAAAAAAAGCAATTAAGAAGAATATTTTCCAGGAGAAGGAAATTGACGATATTGATTTATCATCAAAAATGATTGATAAAGTCGAGCCTGTTTTGCCGGAAGAAGAAAGAACAGAAAAGAAAATGGAGAAAAAAGAAAAATCAAGCATAGAAGATTTAGATAAAAAATTAGAAGAAATACTTAATGAGTAGCGCAATAAGCAGTTTATCTTCTTTTTGCGTTAATAAAAATTATGAATCTTAATAAAGCAATCATCGCTGGCAGATTAACCCAGGATCCGCAAAGCAGAAATTTGCCTTCAGGGCAATCTGTCGTTTCTTTCAGTATTGCCACTAATAGAATTTGGGTTGACCAAAGTGGCAACAAGCAAGAAGCCACTGATTTCCATAATATAGTTACTTTTGGCAAATTGGCTGACATTTGTTCGCGCTATCTTACTAAAGGGCAGTTAATTTTGATAGAGGGCCGGATACAAACCCGTTCATGGGAAGACCAAAATGGCGTTAAGCGGCAACGAACCGAGATTATTGCCAACAATATGCAGATGGGGCCAAGAAGCGCTTCTTCAACAAATGGCCAGCCAGCAAAACCTTTCTCCCAAGATAATAGTACTTCCCAAGATGAAATTCCGGTCATTGAGTCAGAAGAGCCGATTAGCCAAGAGAATAATGAGCCGGACAGCCAAGAAGATAAAAGCAAAAACGCCGAAAAAGTGGATATTAATGATATCCCCTTCTAATCTTAAATCTATTAATTAAAATGAAAGATTGTTATTTTTGTAAAAATAAAATTGAAGAAATAAATTTCAAAGACACTGAGCTTCTTTCCCGATTTTTATCAGGACAGGTAAAAATATTGCCACCAAAAAGAACTGGAACTTGCGCCAAACATCAGCGCCAATTAGCTAAGGCAATAAAAAAAGCCCGTATTATGGGCCTTTTACCATTTACGACAAAATAGATTATTGATCTAATTTTCCTTTTCTGATTCCTCGAACAATCTCCGTTAATAAACGGGGATTTTCTTTTAGATAATTCTTAGAAGCTTCCATTCCTTGGCCTAATTTTTCCTCGCCGTAATTTAACCAAGCGCCACTGCGGCTAATGATGCCCATTTTTACGCCAGTATTAATAATATCTGCCAAGCGGGAAATTCCTTCATTGTAAAAAATATCAAATTCAGTTTGCTGGAAAGGAGGCGCTACCTTATTCTTAACCACTTTGGCTTTAACTCTGTTGCCGATAATTTGATCACCCTGCTTAATTTGGGCTGATCGGCGCAATTCTAAACGAACTGAAGAATAAAACTTTAGGGCTTTTCCGCCAGGCGTTGTTTCTGGATTGCCGAACATAACGCCGATTTTCATTCTAATCTGATTGATAAAAATAACGGTCGTATTGCTCTTAGCCGTAATCGCTGTTAATTTTCGCAAACACTGACTCATTAAGCGAGCTTGTAAGCCAATATGCTGCTGGCCCATTTCTCCTTCAATTTCTGCTTTTGGAGTTAAAGCAGCAACTGAATCAATAATTACCAAATCAACTGCTTTTGACCTGACCAAGCTTTCTAAGATTTCTAAAGCTTGCTCGCCAGTATCTGGCTGAGAAATTAGCAAATCATTAATTTTGACTCCTAATTTTTTAGCGTATTCCGGATCTAAAGCATGCTCTGCGTCGATAAAGGCAGCTAAGCCGCCTTTTTTTTGCGTTTCTGCTACAGCATGCAGGGCCAAAGTACTTTTACCGCTTGATTCCAAGCCATATATTTCAATAATTCTCCCTTTAGGAAAACCTCCCACGCCTAAAGCTATATCCAAAGATAT
This sequence comes from uncultured Candidatus Saccharibacteria bacterium, assembly GCA_964629675.1. GTDB lineage: Bacteria > Patescibacteriota > Minisyncoccia > Portnoybacterales > UBA2143 > CAZVUG01. The sequence goes on along the minus strand of CAZVUG010000011.1, from coordinate 19,178 downwards.
TGAGCCAGTCGGAATAGCACCCACATTAACATGCTTAGCATCGCCTAATTTCATAATTGAGCCATCGCCAAAACGGCTTCTAATTTCATCTACGGTTAAGTCTAATAATTTTTGCCGCTTTTCTTTGCTTTCTGTATTCTCTTTTGTTTTTGTTGTTTTTTTAATCATTTTCTTCTTCCTTTTCATAAACATCTCTTGGCTTAGCCCCGTCCGCCGGACCAACAACGCCATTTTCCTCTAAAACGTCTAATAATCTAGCTGCTCTGGCATAGCCAACTCGCAAACGTCTTTGCAGCAAGGAAGCTGATGCTTTTTTGCTTTGAACAACTATTTGTCTAGCATCATTATACAACTCATCTTCTTCGCTATCAAATCCTCCTAAGTTCCGCTGGCTGCTAATTTCTTTTTCTTTGATAGTTGAAGAGTCTAATTCATCATCGTATTCCGGAATTTGCATTTCCTTCAAATAGCTGACTACTTTTTTAACTTCTGTATCTGAGACATAAGCTCCCTGGATTCGGCGAGGTTTTGCTGAATCACCAGCTAAAAAGAGCATATCGCCATTGCCTAAAAGTTTGTCTGCGCCGCCCATGTCTAAGACTGTCCGCGAATCAATCTGGGAAGCTACTTGAAAAGCAATTCGAGAAGTAATATTAGCCTTAATCAGGCCAGTGATAACTTCAACTGAAGGCCTTTGCGTCGAGACAATTAAATGGATGCCGACAGCTCGCGCCATTTGGGCCAAGCGGACAATTCTTGATTCTACTTCCCGACCGTATTTTCCCATTAAATCAGCTAATTCGTCAATAATAATGACGATATAAGGAAGGTTGCCATTGTTATTATTATAACTTTCAATATTCCTGTCTCCTGATCCTTCCAAAACTTCAAAGCGCCGCTCCATCTCGCTGACTGCCCAGCCTAAAGCGCCAACAGCCTTTTCTCCTTGGGTAATGACTGGCGTTAATAAATGAGGAATACCGTCATAAATGCTGAATTCAACTCTCTTAGGATCAATTAAAATTAATTTTAAATCTTCCGGAAAATTACGATAAATCAAGCTGATAATTAAATTATTTAAAGCAATCGTTTTTCCTGTCCCGGTAGCTCCAGCAACTAAAAGATGAGGCATTCTGGCCAAATCAGAAACAACTGGATTGCCAGCAGCATCTCTACCTAAAGCAAGAACCAATCTTGAAGTAGATTTCTGAAAAGAATCTCCTTCTATTAAATTACGTACCCTAACTAAAACTACTGAGCGATTAGGTACTTCAATACCGACTAAAGATCTTCCTGGGATAGGCGCTTCTAATCTTAAGGGATGAGCTGCTAAAGCTAAAGCTAAATCATTCTGTAAAGATGTAATTTTAGAGAGCTTTACTCCTTCAGCCGGCTTCAAAGTATATTGAGTAACCGTTGGCCCGATATTGACTTCCGACATTTCCACTTCAATACCGAAATTGCCCAAGGTTCTTTTGATAATATTAATATCTGATTTAATATCTCCTGTTGTCGGCTTGCCTCTTTCTTTTTCTAAAAGGTCAACTGGCGGCAGTTTGAATCCCCCTTTGTCTTTCCGGAATTTTTCTGTTTTAATATTATCCTGAGAAAGATTTATTTCTTTGTCTTCAGTAGCCTCTTCTCTTAAAACTGGCCGAGAAAAATCTTCAGCTGTTTTTTCTTTTTTTAATTCTTGAGTTGCTTTTTCTTTAAAGCCCTGCCAAAAGCTTTTCTTCTCCGGTTTCTCTGCTAATAATTCACGGCTATTTTGGAAATCCGGCTCATTTTTATCAATTTTATCTTCATTTTTTTCTTTAGCAAAGCGCAAAGGAATATTAAAAGTAATCAGAACAGAAATAATTAAAGCTGCCAGAAAGATAATCAAGCTGGCCCAAAAGCCGAAATATTTGACTAAAGGATAGCCAGCAATTAGACCGATATAGCCGCCAGCTTTTTCCATTTTTAAAGACTGGGAAAAACTTTCTGTTTCTAAAGCTCCTCCGCCAAGAACTAAATGGAATAATCCTAAAACGCTAAAGAGAAAAATTAAAATGCCAATTAAGATTGTCTTGTAAATTGGCTTTTCCTTTTTTTTAAAGCTGAAACGAGGGACAAGAATAGCTAAGCCAGCCAAGGCAAAGATAAGAGTTACTAAGAAAAATCCCCTGCCGAAAAGAAAGCGTGAAATATCAAAAAAATATTCGCCAAAGATGCCAGCTCCTTTAAAAAAGCTTAAGAGGCTCAGAATAGCCAAAGTAAAGAAAACTATCCCTAAAATGCCCTTTTTAGTTTCTGAGCGAAGAGACGATTTCTTCTTTTCTTTTTTCTTTTTTTGAGATATCTCCTTTTTTTTAGCCACAAGCAAAAATCTCTAATTATTGATTGGATATTATTTTTGATATCCAGTACCTGCTGGTATTAGTTTACCAATAATTACGTTTTCTTTCAATCCTTTGAGTTTATCTTCGCTCCCTTTAATGCTGGCGTTGATTAAAACGCGCGTTGTCTCAATAAAAGAAGCGGCCGCTAAAAAGCTTTCGGTGCTTAAAGAAGCGCGACTAATGCCTAGGAGCAGAGGTTCGAAAGTAACTGGCTCTTTTTTTTCTTTAGCTGCTTTTTCGTTTATCTTTAATAAACGATTTTTATTAATTACTTCTCCTGATAAAAATCTAGTTGAGCCTGGATTTTTAATTCTGGCATAAGAAAGCATTTGCCGGACAACTAATTCAATATGCTTATCGTTAATTTTTTCTCCAGCAAAAGTATATATTTGCTGAACTTCCCTGATAATATATCGGCGGACTGCTTCTTCGCCGCCATTTTTATAAAGCTCTTTTAAATCAATATGGCCTTCAACTATTTGCTGGCCTCGGGAAACTAAATCGCCCTTCTCAACCCAGACTGCCTTTTGCCGAGGAACGCTGTACTCCAAGCTTTTCCTTTTTCCTTTTTCCTTAGTTTCTATCTGGATTACTTTGTAATATCCTCTTTCGAGAACATCTGTTACCCGGCCGTCAACTTCCGAAATAACCGCCTTTCCTTTGGGAGATCTGACTTCTAAAATTTCTTCGACTCGTGGAAGGCCCTGAGTAATGTCTTGGGCGCCAGCGACTCCTCCAGCATGGAATGTTCTTAAAGTCAGCTGAGTTGCCGGCTCACCAATTGCCTGGGCAGTTACAATACCGACGGCTTCGCCTATTTTAACTAATTCATTTCTAGACAAATCATAACCATAGCATTTCTGGCAAATGCCGTTTTCCGACTGGCAGCTAATAGCTGACCTAACTCTGATTTTTTCAATGCCGCCCTCTTCTATTTTTTGGGCAACTTCACTGCTAATTAATTCACCGGCTTTAATTAAAATTTCATCTTTTTTCTGTTTTTTTTCTGAAGGCTTAACTTTAATTGTTTCTAAAATTGTTCTGCCGATAATTCTTGAGGCAAAAGAATTGCCAATGCTTTCTTCATCTTCTTTGTAGATAAAGATACCTTTATTGTCATGGCAGTCATTTTCCCTAACAACAATATTTTGACAGACATCAATCAAGCGCCTAGTTAAATATCCAGCGTTAGCTGTATTTAAGGCAGTGTCAACCAATCCCTTTCTGCCTCCATGAGTAGAGATGAAATATTCCAAGCCGTTAAAGCCTTCTTTATATGAACTAATAATCGGCAATTCAATAGTTTCTCCAATTGGATTGACAACCAAGCCCTTCATGCCGCTCATCTGAGCAAGCTGGCCGGCAGATCCGCGGGCTCCCGAAGCAAAGATGCTGTAGATAGAACTGTCTTTTTCTAAAAGATCTAAAGTGCTTTTACCGACTTTATCAGTGACGCTTTGCCAAATACCAATAATTTTAGCCTTTCTTTCGCTGTCAGTTAAAAGGCCTTCGTCAAATTGCTGCATAACAATTTCTACTTGCTGGCGGGCTTCTTTAATCCATTCTTTTTTCTGCGGAGAAATTCTCAGATCGTCCATTCCCCAGCTAATGCCGGAAGTTGAAGAATATTTAAAGCCAACTCTTTTGATTTTATCCAAGACAAGAGCCGTTTTCTGGATACCAAATCTATCGATTAAATCAGCGATTAATTTCCGCAAGCTTTTCGAATCCATTGCTTTGTTAACAAATTTCATTTCTTTCGGCAAAGATTCATTGAAAATTAACCGGCCAACTGATGTCTCTGTCATTTCAGTGTCTTGCGGATTTAACCTAACTTTAATTTTGGCTCTTAAATCAACTGCGCCAAAATGCTTTGCCAGAAGAGCTTCTTGTTCATTGGTAAAAAATTTGCCTTCTCCTTTAAGACCATCCCTCATGTCTGTCATCCAGAAACAGCCTAAAACCATGTCCTGGGTAGGAATAGCGACTGGCTCCCCGGTAGCCGGCTTAAGCAGATTATTGACTGAATACATAATTTCCCTGGCTTCTTTTTGCGCTTCCTCGCCTAGGGGAAGATGGACAGCCATCTGGTCTCCATCAAAGTCAGCGTTAAAAGCCCGGCAGACAATTGGGTGAAGGCGGATAGCATTGCCTTCAATTAAAACTGGTTGAAAAGCTTGGATGCCCAAGCGATGCAGCGTAGGCGCTCGGTTTAAAAGGACATAACGCTTCTGCGTGACTTCTTCCAAAATGCCCCAGACTTCGTCAATTTCTTCTTCAATTAACCGGCCTGCTCCGCGAACATTATGAGCTAGGCCTCTTTCAATTAATTTATTAATAACAAATGGCTTGAAAAGCTCTAAGGCCATATATTTAGGCAAACCGCACTGGCCTAATTTTAATTCAGGACCGACAACAATAACTGAGCGAGCTGAATAATCAACTCTTTTGCCTAAAAGATTCTGCCTGAACCGGCCTTGTTTTCCCTTTAGCATGTCAGCTAATGATTTCAAGCTTCTTTTTTGGCCAGTTGAAGCAGCGACAGTTACCTGGCCGCGCCGGCTGGTATTATCTATCAAGGAATCAACCGCTTCTTGCAACATTCTTTTTTCATTGCGGCAAATTACTTCGGGAGCGCCTAATTCAATTAAATGCTTTAAGCGGTTATTGCGATTAATAACCCGGCGGTAAAGATCATTAACATCAGAAGTAGCATAACGGCCTCCATCTAACTGGACCATTGGCCTTAAGCCCGGAGGCAAAACCGGCAAAGCTGTTAAAAACATCCATTCCGGCCTTATTTTAGCCCGAAGCATTCCTTCAACTACCCGCAGACGCTTCATAACTTTTCTTTTAATAGCCGGCGAGACTCTTTTGGCCTGGTCATTTAAATCTTTAACCAATGCTTCTAAATTTATTTCTTTAAAAATATTCCTTAAGGTTTCTGCGCCGGTCCCCGCTTCAAAAACAGAGCCATATTTTAAGCTTAAATTCCGGTATTCTATTTCCGAAAGAACCTGATGAAGATACAAAGATTTTAATTCATGGATAGCTTCGTCTCTCATTCTCTTGACTTGAACTTTTTCTTTAGCGGCAACTCCCTTGGTTTTTCTCCTTGATTCTTCCTTTATCTCATGAATAACCTTACTTCTTTCTTCTTCGTTAATTTTTGTAATGATGTAGCCGGCGAAATAAATAATTCTTTCTAATTCCTGAACTGAGCGGTCCAAAACTAACCCTATTTTAGAAGGGACTCCTCTTAAGAACCAGATATGGGAGACCGGTACGGCCAGAGCGATATGACCCATTCTTTCGCGCCTGACTGAAGCGCGGGTTACTTCAACGCCGCATCTGTCGCAGACAATTCCCTTATAGCGGATTCGGCGATATTTTCCACAGGCGCATTCCCAATCTTTCTCCGGACCAAAAATTCTTTCGCAAAAAAGACCGTCTTTTTCAGCCCTTTGAGTGCGGTAATTAATAGTTTCCGGCTTGGTTACTTCTCCATGGGACCACTTTAAAATATCTTCCGGAGAAGCTAGTTTTAAAATAATGGAATTAAAATCAGTAAATTTTGTTGACATAAATATTATTTTTCACCAACCAATTCTACGTCTAAGCCAATTGACTTAAGCTCGTTTAATAAGACATTAAAAGAAGCTGGAACATTTTCTGATTCAATTTTCTTTCCTCTAATGATTGCGTCGTAAGCATTTGCTCGGCCGCTAATATCATCTGACTTAATTGTCAGCATTTCCTGCAAAGTATGAGCTGATCCATAGCCTTCTAAAGCCCAGACTTCCATTTCGCCAAATCTTTGTCCGCCGAATTGCGCCTTGCCGCCTAAAGGCTGCTGCGTAATTAAAGAGTACGGGCCGATTGAGCGCATGTGTATCTTATCTTCTACTAAATGAAGAAGCTTTAGTATATATATATAACCAACCGTTATCCTTTGTTCAAAAGGCTCTCCGTTACGGCCGTCATACAAAGTTACTTTACCGTCTTCCGGCAAACCAGCTTTTCTTAATTTTTCCTTAATATCTTCTGAGCTTAGACCAGCTAAAGCCGGGCTGTTTATCTGAATTCCCAAAGCATTTGCTGCCCAGCCTAAATGAGTTTCCAAAATCTGACCAATATTCATTCGCGAAGCAACGCCTAAAGGATTTAAAACAATCTCGACTGAAGTTCCGTCAGCCAGATAAGGCATGTCTTCTTCCGGCAAGATTCTAGCGATAACCCCCTTGTTACCATGGCGTCCGGCTAATTTATCTCCGACTGAAACTTTGCGCAATTGAGCTACTTCTACCTGGATGCTTCGAATAACTCCAGCTGGCAATTTATCGCCTTTGTCCCGAGAAAAGACTTGAATATTAACAACGCGGCCTCTTTTGCCATGAGGCATTGTTAAGGAAGTATCTTTAACATCTCTGGCTTTTTCGCCAAAAATAGCCTGCAATAATCTTTCTTCAGCAGTCAAATCAGTTTCTCCTTTAGGAGAAATTTTGCCGACAAGAATGTCTTTTGGCCCGACTTCTGCGCCAATACGGACAATACCTTCCTCGTCTAAGTCTTTCAGCTTTTCCTCGCCGACATTAGGAATATCCGGCGTTGTTATTTCCGGGCCTAATTTAGTCTCTCTGACATCGCAATTGAAGCTTTCAATATGGATTGAAGTAAAGCGATCATCTTTAACTACTTTTTGGGAAATAATAATAGCGTCTTCGAAATTGCTTCCCCGCAAAGACATAAAAGCAACTAAAAGATTCTGGCCAAGAGATAACTGCCCTTTATCAGTCGCTGCTCCGTCGGCCAAAACGTCTCCTTTTTTAACTTTATCCCCTCTTTTAGCTAAAGGGATTTGGCAGATACAGGTATATTGGTTGGTTCTTAAAAAAGAACGCAAAGGATATCTTCTAATTTTGGCTGAATTTTTAATTTTAATGCCGATATGTTCAGCATCAACCTCTTCTACTTTGCCATCTTCTTCAGCAACTACTACCTGGCCTGAATCAGTTGCTGCTTTTCTTTCTATGCCAGTACCGACTAAAGGCGCTTGCGGCTTAACGCAGCTAACTGCCTGCCGCTGCATGTTAGATCCCATCAGGGCACGGTTGCTATCATCATGCTCTAAGAAAGGGATTAAAGAAGTAGCAATGCTGATTGACTGCTGCGGTAAGACATCAATAAAATTAACTTTAGATTTAGCAATTGTGCTTGGCTGTCCGTGGACTCGAGCTTCTACTTCATGGCCGACAATTTCTCCTTTTTGGTCAATTAGCGTACCGCCATGAGCAATATTATATTTCTCTTCCTCTAAAGCGTCTAAATAGACAATTTCATTAGTTAATTTGCCCTTAATAACTCTTCGGTAAGGAGCTTCAATAAAGCCATATTTATTTAAGCGAGCGCAACTGGCTAAATGGCCAACTAGACCGATATTAGGTCCTTCTGGAGTCTGAATCGGGCAAATTCTGCTGTAATGGCTGGAATGGACGTCTCTAACTTCAAAGCCGGCTCTTTCTCTAGTTAAGCCGCCTGGGCCCATTGCCGAGAATCGACGTTTATGCTCCAACTCATCTAAAGGATTTCGCTGATCCATGAATTGGGAAAGCTGTGAAGAAGAAAAGAACTCTTTAATTGAAGCCATAAACGGCTTAGCATTAATTAATTGTCCCGGGCCTAGCTCATCTTCTTCTAAAGTTGACATGCGGTCTCTAATAATTCTTTCCATTCGGCTAAGACCGACTCTTAATTTATTCTGCAAAAGTTCGCCAAAACTTTTTACTCGGCGATTGCCTAAATGATCAATATCATCCGGTTGAGCTAAAGGATTATTATTAAACTTAATAATTTCTCTGACTACTTTGACAATATCAGCAAAACGCAAAACTCTTTCTGCTTCTGTAATTTTATTCAATTTCTCTAATTCTAATCTCTGGTTGAATTTCCATCTGCCAACCTCGCTCAAGTCGTATCTTTCGAAAGAAAGCATTGCCTCAATAAAGCTGCGGGCATTATCTTCGGTCGCCAAGTCGCCTGGCCTGATGCGGCGGTAGATTTCAACGAAAGAATCACCGACAGTTTTAGCCGGATCTTTATTTAAAGTAGATTCAATATAGTCGGTCTCACCTTTGTTAATATCAGCAAAAAGCTTTTTAATCTCTTCATTGCCAATTTCCCTTTTAGCTGGATGGGTCTGTTCGATCGCCCAGAAAGCGCGCAAGACTGACGTTGCCGGCACTTTTCTTTTACGGTCAATTTTAACGCCAATTGCTCCATCACTGTCTGTTTCAAATTCAAGCCAAGCTCCCCGATTAGGAATAATTTTGGCGCCAAAAAACTGTCCTCCTTTGAGAACCTGAGAAACAAAAAAAACCCCCGGCGAACGCATTAGCTGGGAGATAACGACTCTCTCAACTGCATTAACAATAAAAGTGCCGCGATCGGTCATCAGGGGAAAATCACCTAAGAAAACTTCTGTTTCCTTTGATTGTTTTGTTTTTGTATCAACTAATTTTACTCGGCAGTACAAAGAAGCCTCATAAGAAACATTATGAACCTTGGCTTCAAACTCATCATATTTAGGTTCTTCTAGACGGTAGTCTAGAAAATGAAGTTCTAAATTTTTTCCTCCCCATTCTTTAACTGGCGAAATTTCATCCAGCAATTCTCTCAGGCCTTTTTCCCAAAACCAACGATAGGAATTTTTTTGAACCTCAATAAGATCAGGTAATTGAAAATTAAATTTATTAGGCATAGCCAATTAATGCGTAACAAAAACAAACTAAAACCATCCCATTAGAAGGGTCTTTTTATATTAGTTTAATTTTTTATCTTTGATGACTAATAATATTTTTGCTTACTTAATATAAGTATAATCACCTATTAAAATTTGTCAACCCTAAATTAATCTTCTGGCTCTTCGGCGTCTGCTTCAGACAATGCCTGATCCCTCATTGTTGCCAAGATTTGTCTGACTTGCTCATTGTCCGGAATAGCTTCGGCTAGAATTTCCATTTGGATAATAGCGTCTTTCAGCCGGCCGTTATTCTGGTAGGCTAAAGCTAAGCCGTAGCGGGCATTAGAATATTGCGGAGCGACAATAACTGACTGCTCAAACCAATTAATTGCTTTAGCAAAATTCTTCAGGTTAAAATTAAACCGCCCTAGCTGAAAATATATTTCTGTGATTGTCTGGGCTAACTGCGAATCACGGGAAAAGCTCGTCCCTTTCATCTTAGCTAAGATTGACTCCAGCTCCCTGGTGGCTGCTTCTAAATCGCCTTTCTTCTCAAAGACTAAAGCTAATTGCATTTGAGCATCTAAGTAATTTGGCTTTAACTCAATAGCTTTTTGGCAGTAATAAATAGTGTCTTCAAAATCATTTTCTTCTATAAAAAGGCTGCTGCGGCAAAGCTCCCGATAGAGAATCGGATTGTAGGGATTTAATTCCAGCGCCTTGTTATATGCATCTATGGCAAAAGGCAAAGCGCCGTTAACTAATAGCCGCGAATTGCTGTAAATATTTCCCAGATTCAGCCAAGGACCAAATAAATTAGGGCTGATTTCAGTAGATAATTTTGCCTGTTGGATAGCTCCGGAAACATATCCTTGAATCAAGCTAATTTCTGCCTGCTCTTTCGGCTTGTCAGCTTCAGCCTGAGCAGCGATTAAATAAAATTGGGAAAGTCTTTGGTGATATTGCCAGCGGTAAGGGTCTAATCTGACGACTCTTTCAATTTGTGAGACAGCTTCTTTTAATTCTGCCGGCTGATTAACAACAAATTCCTTATAACTAACATTTGCCTTGTAAAACAGAAATCCTAGATAGATTAAGGCAACCAAGCCAAAGAAAAGAATAATCATGACGACATTCATAATCAAGCCGACTTCCGGCAATTTCTTAAAAGAAAAGGAAATTTTTTTCTTTGGCAGTATTTCATTTCCGCGGAGACTAACCACAATTAAAGCTAAGAAAGCCCAGAAAGGAAAGTAAATAGTTAAACTGCCATAATAGACAAATTGAGCTACTAAAGAAGAAACAAAACCTAGAAAGAGAGGCAGAATGATTAAAATCTGCTTGGACTTCCGCCAGCCAGCCAAACTAATTAGCAAGGCAACGATCATTAAAGCCAGACAACTCAAGACGCCGAGAACACCAGTCGTTGAAACCATTTCTAAGATTTGGCTAGGCGCTCTGTCAAATTCAAAATTCCAAAAAGAGCTCTGATTAAATTCTGCCGGCTTAAAACGATTAAAATCATCTGTAAAGGTTCCTAAGCCAGAGCCAAGTAAAGGATATTCCTTCAGCGTTTGCCAAGTAATATCAAATGTTATTCCGTAATCTAAAATTACTTCTTGAGGAATATTGTTGCCTAAGCCCATCTTTTCTTGAAAAATCTGTTGGAAATTCATTGATAAGCCGGTTAAAGAAATTAGAATCAACAAAATTGGCAGAATAAGCAGATTAATTCTTTCTCTAAACAAGCGCGTCCAAAAAGAAGCTATTACTAGAATAAACATTGAAATTCCTAAAACTAGCCAAGACTCAAAAGAATCTATGACTGCCATCAGGAACAAAGAGGCAAAGGTAAGCAAGATCAAGAAAAGAGACTGCCCTTTTGCAAATTTAGAGTTTTCTTGGGCTAATCTCATTTTAATAAACAAGCCAACGGCTACTCCGACAATAATGCCTAAAAAGACGCTTAATAATTCACCATTAGCGCTAATTGGATTGAAAAAGATATTTTTCAAATAAGAAGGAATTACTGAGATTTTTTCCCAGAATTTAAATAATGATAAATAGCTGATTAAAACAACTATTGCCGATGAGCCAATAAACAGATTAAGCAGTTTTTCTGTCGAAAGCTTTTTAACTTTTTTAACGTTATTTAAAATAACGAAATAGATTAAGCCTAAAGCAAGAAAGCCAGCGGCTGCATTAGAAAAGCGTCCGTAATCCCCGGCCCAAGAGCTAACACTGTCAATTGAAAAGATAGCATTTAAAACGATTAAGGCCATAAAGATTAAGATGAAAATATCAAGCGGCGTTCGATAAAAAACAATCTTATTCCGAGTTAGGGCCATTTTGGCCAGCCAAGCCATAAAGGCAACTGCTGTTAAAATAACGAGCAGAAAAAGCTTGTTAAATTCATATGTTTCAGTTGTCCAAGGCAGCCAGAACAACGGAATCAAAAAGATTAATCCATACAAAGAATATCTGATAATCAAATTAAATATTTTACTCATTTTTTTCTCCTTCTTTATTAATTATCTTTAGCTAATTATATTATATTTTACGATATTTTCCAAATTTATTGCTTAATCTTATATCTTCTTGATCCAGATCGATATAACTCCCCAACCTCATCCACGCTCAACGCTCGGTCATATATCCGCACTTCGTCAATAAGGCCATCGAAATATGATGTTGAAACACGCCCAATGTTCATCGTTGAAGCGTTAACTCCAGTGCTATCTGTGATAGTAACAAAGTGCCAATCATCGGTTATGGTTGATGCAACTGCTCCGTCTACATAAATAGTTGCGTTTGGAAAACTGGTTGCTTGAATATCACTACTGCCATCAATCTCAATTTGATCTGTTCCGTCTATATTAATAATCTTACGGCTAGTTATGTCGTCTGCCTTAAGCCAGAAAGCTATTGTTTTAATTCCGCTGCCAAGATTCCCCGCATCCACATAATCATCCACGCCGTCAAAGTCCAACGCTTGGCCGGAGATACCAGAGGCGACAGACTGTTGTGACATATTGGTCACATCGCCGTCATTGCCTTGTCCGCTTTGGTCCAATACTTCAGCCGTGGTAGATGACCAGTCCATATCCGGACCGTCAAAGGTCCAGTAGCCGACTAAGCCGTCTGTGAGGCGTTTTCTCTGGGGAGTGTTAATCATCAGGGACTTAAAGGTCTCGTCCGCGCCAATATCCCAGCCCCGATAACCTCTTTCTTCCCCATCAATATCATCAGAAAAAGCCAAATTAGCATCAGCAGACAAATCCACCCCGGCATTGCGCGCCGCCGCATCATTCCCCGCCAAGTGAAAGTCATCGCCATCCTCATCGGCAAAAGAAACATTCTTGTTCTGATACGCCGCATCTGGCGATGTAGCGTCTGATGAGATGTTATGGGAGTGGGTATCATAATAGCTTGAATTGTCATACCCAGTCGTGCAGCTTTGAGTTATATTGTTTTTCGCTACTAATATTCCGTCCCCTGTATAACCCGAAAAACCAACAGTACAGTTATAAACAGTATTATTGTACCAATAAGAATAGCCTTCAATTCTACAGACGCAATAACTACTTGTCCCATTAAAATCATAAATTATGTTATTCCACATCTTAAATGTAGAAGTGTGATCTCCGAAATAATATACACCATAACTACCATCACCACCATCTGATTTAATTATACAATAGCTTAAGTGCAACTCGCCATCTCCATAATTTATATAACCTTTATCTTCTGTATATATTTGTAGACCTTCAACTCGCACATAATCTTCTTGGTTTACAATAGTGTCAACTAAAGTCTCAATCCTATACTTCCCCTCATCCCACTTGCCATTATGCCTCGCTGTCTTGGTGGTGTAAATTTTGATATAGTTATCGGCGTCTGTTTCCCAGCCGTCAATGGTCACAGCCGTGGTGTCGGCAGCAGACCAGGTTCCATCTATTTTCGCCACCGCATATGCAGTATCGCCTAATTCGTTGGCCGAGCCGGCAAGAGCAAAGTAGTTATCGCCATCTACCTGCCATTTATCGCCAGCCGAGAGAATAACCGCTTCTGAAGAAGTGGCATTATCCAGCAAAAGCTGGCTGGTGCTTGTTGAGACAACGCGAGCAGTAATTCCATTGTGTATGCCTCCACTGACACAAGTGACAGTGTCGCCGTGATTGACTGCTCCGGTAAAGGAACCGGAAAAAACCCTGGTGGTCGTGGCTGTCAGGTCGCATTCTACCTCTGCTTCCCAGTCAAAAAGCTTGCTGAATTGGCCTAATTCAGGGTTTTCCATGATTGTTGAAATAAAGGGAGTAGGCGCGCTGCCTGTGGGATCATCAACCCCTTCTGAAAAATCAGGTGAATCATCATCAATAGAGGTGCTGCTTCTTAATAATTTTATCTCGCTAACAACCGGCGTTTGGCTACTATCAGAAGTAGTAAATTTTAATTTATAATAAAAACTGTTTCTAATCCAATTTAGTTCTGATAAATCAACTGCGCTGGCAGCATTAGAATGATCGCCTGCTGACAAAGTATCCCAAGCCCAGAGAGTGCTAGTTGAACTATACCAATTAACGCTATCCTGGCTGAATTGCACTTGAACTGTCGTCCCAGCCGGCAATGAATCAATTTGATAGCCAAATTTTTCCGTACCGTTGAAATTTAAATCTATCCCTTCTAATAAATCAGTCGAAAGCACTGTTCCTTGTTTATAATAACCGTCCTGCCCAGAAGCTGGCGGCGTATAACTATCAGAGTAATTAACTTGAATGCCGCTAACTGTGGGCGTCAAAGTTGTGCTGGCAGTTTCAAGTTTAAGTTTGTAGTAAAAATTAGCGTCAGTCCATTCCAAGGCAGTTAGATCAATTGTCGTAGAGCCGTCTGAACAATCATCATAAAAACCCTTATAACCGTATTGATTAACCCAATGAGTCCCGTCTTGCGAAAAAGTCACACTTAAAGTAGTCGAGGCAGGCACATCCGCAGTACATTCAAAAGATTGGATAATAGCCACATCTTCCAGCCCGCTTAACAGATTTGTTGATAGCAAAGCGCCTTGTTTATGATAATCATCAGCTTTTACAACAATCACGCCGGCAAAAAATAACAAATAAACTACAAACAGGCCCATAAATATATTAGTAGGGATATTTAAAAAGCGCTGATTTATTTTATTTTTATTTTCAGGCAACATATTTATTATTTATTTTTAAGCAACTAAATCCTTTCTTGGGCAAAAAAATATTTCTTAGTTCTGCTAAATGGCTATTATAGATATTTTTTCTTAAATTAAAACTTTGCGCATGGTTAAAATGGCCATAATAAGAATTAATCATCGCTAAGTTTCTTTTTAAAAACATTTGTTTATTTAAAAATTTAAAATTAGCAAAACTCATCTTAAATAAATTATTCTTCAGCCGCTTAATTACTTTCTGTCTAACTAATACATAATCAGGTTTAACAAAATACCCTAAAAAATCTATTCCCTTAACTAAAAGTTGAAAGCGAACTTTATTTACATTTAATTCTAATCTTAGGTTTTTCATTAAAAAATTATTAATTCTATTCCTTAAATATTTTAATTTTTCTTTATCAGCATCTAGTAAAATAATGTCATCAACATAACGAATATAATATTTACTCTTAAGTTTTCTTTTTATAAATTGGTCTAATTCATTTAGATATAAGTTGGCGAAAAACTGAGAAGTATAATTACCGATTGGCAGTCCTTTGCCTTTGGGCTGGCAACGCAATGATTTATGCGTTGGGATTAGATTGAATAAAGCAGGATCCCCTTTGGTTATATAATTTTCCGCTGGATTATGAAAGATAATATTTTTTGTCAGCCATAAAACATCTTGCTTCCAATGTTGCGGTCTTTTTTGTTTCTTGACTAACTTTTTTGTTAAATTATATAAAATTCGCTGGTCAATAGCCATAAAAAATCCCTTGACGTCCAATTGGGCATAAAAAACATTTTTGTTTCCGTTGCCCGTAGTTTGTCTAATAAATTTTTTTAGCCGATTAATCGCCTGGTGCGTTCCTTTGTTTTTGCGGCAAGCGTAAGAATCAAAAATGAAATTACGCTCTCCAATGGGTAATATTTCTCTAATTAATAAATGATGAACAATCCTGTCTCTAAATTCAGCCGCGAATATTTCCCTGGGAACAGGGTTGGTGGCCACAAAACAGATTGAACGGCCTGGCTGATATTTTTTGCTTTTAAGCTCTGATAATAATATTTCTAAATTACGTTCTAAATCAATTTCAAATTTTAAAGCGTTAGCGGTTTTGCGTTTTGTTTTTCGGCAATCCAAGTAAGCGCGGTACAAGTTACTGTATGTCAAAATATCCATAAATCCATAATTTATTAATTGGCAACTGCTTGCCTTTTTTCTATTTTATCTTCCGACCACTTTTTCCATCCTCCAATCATGCGACCAATTTCAAGCAAATAAAATTCTTCAATATGCGCAAATTGATTGATTGTAATTAAATTAATTTCTTGGCTCATTCTAACTCTCATTTTTAATTTTTCATAAACTTTATTTAACTCTGTTATTTTTATTCTTTTATCTTGATTTCGGGCTGAGTTGGCTTCAAGCGATAAGTCAAGACAACGCCACGATAACCTGATTATATCTCTGCCTAATTCATATTTATATTCCTTGGGAAAATTTTTAACTATCAAGTAAAAATGTTTTGTCAGCAAATACAGCTTATAGTAAATTTTAGTATTACTTATTTGCATAATTAATGGTCTATGGCATTAGCTAAGCCTACCCATCTCCCCTAACGCAACGAACGTAGTTGCTGTTAGTCTTATTGTTGTTGTTCTGATTACCAGTCGTGAAGTTCTGTTTCCAGGCGTTCTCCGCCGAGTTCTCCGTGCTTGACCAGTAGTTGCTGGCAGCAAAATATTCCCGCACTCAAATTTTCTCCAAAGGTCTGACGATATCATGAAAGACCTTTTGACCTACAATGCCCCGCTTCTTACCGAGGCAGCAGGAATCGCGGTAGGTATGCTTTGCTCTCCTTTCGGTGCTAATGAAATTCACATCCGAAAGATCTGGCCATAGATAAAAATTTTAAAATTTTAAAGACTCAAGATGTCAAATTAACAAATTTCAAACCTACCAGCCCCTAACGCAACGAACGTAGGTGCTGCGAGTCTTATTGTAGATGCCCTGAGTACCAGTCGTGAAGCTCTGTACCCAGGCGTGCTCCGCCGAGAAATCCGTGCTTGACCAGTAGAGGCTGGCAGCAAAATTATTTCCAAAATCAGCTTTATGGTCATAAATACAATCAAGTTCATCTTTAGTCGGCAATCTACCGCCAATCGCCTTACAGGCATCCCGCGCATTATAGCCATTAGTGCTGAAATCAACTGTGTTATCAGCCACTAAATTATCTCCATTGTTACCTCCTTTGATTCCGCATTCAGGCTGATCGCAGGCTGTCTTAGCGGTTTTCCACTGCTTGGTCGTCCCCAGGTCATCTTGCGCTACTAAGATATAATCGCCATCGCCCAAATAATTAGCGCAGGTAGTTGAAGCATTACAAAACCAAATTCCCTCTCCGACATCGCAATCTCTTAATTCTAAAGTAACCTCTCCTGTGCTAGTCGCTACCGTTGTCTGCCAAGTATCAGCGATATTGTCATCAGTCGTAAAATCATCAGAAACTGATTGCGCTTTAACTAAAAAATAGCCGATGCTGGCAATGGCTATCGGGATAGCAATAATCAGCAGAATTTTAATTAATTTTTCATTCTTTTTTAATATTTCTTTTTTAATCATAATTATTAACAACTTACATTATTTTTAACCGACCTTTGCTAAATAATAATTTTTTTTAAACTCATTATGAGTGATTATATAAATCATCGTAATTTCTTTATAATCCTTGGCTGATAAATTAATTTTAAACATGTTTTAAAATATAATGAATGGCTAGCCAATCTAAATTATTTTCTTTCCAGAATCTCTTAATCGCCTACTACCAATGCCGGCGAAGAAAGAGAAAAACTGTTAAGGCAGCTAAATTTGAATTGTCTTTTGAAAAAGGACTGCTGAAACTGGAATCAGAATTGCAGCAACAAGCTTATTATCCCGGCCAATCAATCTGTTTTGTCGTTACCCAGCCAAAGCCTCGCGAAGTTTTTGCCGCTGATTTCAGAGACAGGATCATCCATCATCTTCTAGTCAGATATTTAGAGCCAACTTGGGAAAGAAAATTTATCCACCATTCTTATTCCTGCCGCAAAGGCAAAGGAGCTCATTATGCGATTAAAGATTTAAGGAAATTTCTTAGAAAAATCAGCCTTAATTTTTCCCAGCCGGCTTATTATCTCCAAGCTGATGTCTCCGCTTTCTTTATGTCTCTGAAGAAAGACATCCTTTTTGCATTAATTAAAAAACATCTTCATAATCAGGAAATTCTCCAGCTAGCCCAGAAAATTATTTTTCAAGATCCGACTAAGGATTTTTACGCCAAGGGAGACCTAAAGCTCTTTCAGCTAATTCCTAGCCATAAATCTCTTTTCAAAGTTCCGCAAAATCAAGGTTTGCCGATTGGTAATTTAACTTCCCAATTCTTTGCTAATGTTTATTTAAACGAGCTAGACCAATTTGTAAAACACCAATTGAAAATTAAATATTATTTACGGTATGTTGATGATCTTTTAATCCTCAGCCAAAATCAGCAGCAATTAAAAGATTGGTCCAAGCAAATTGATAATTTTCTTAGAGAAAAACTTGCTTTAAAACTTCATCCCGATAAAACAATTCTCCGCTCCGTCAATCAAGGAATTAATTTTGTCGGCTTCATAATCAAGCCTCATTATTCTTTAATTCGCCGGCGAATAGTCGGTAATTTCAAGAGAAAATTGTGGCAGTTTAATCAAAATCCCCTGCCGAAAAATGCCAAAATTTTTAATAAGCAGCTTACTGAAATTCTTTCGGTTATTAATTCTTATTACGGCCAATTTAAGCATGCTAACACTTTTAAATTAAGAAAATCCCTTTACCAAAAACATTTTCAAGTTTTGAAAGCTTATCTTCAGCCAGCTGATGAAAACTTTAATTATTTTCAATTAAAGAGAAATCCAAGGAAGCCAAAGAACAAAGATTAATTATGTCCAGAACTACCGGACACAACGGGAGTCATACTCATTAGTCTTAGCATTGTTGTTCGTGTTGCCGTTGTTCAAGTTGACGTTCCAAGCGTTGTGGGTATCATTGGATTTGGTAGTCGCCGACCAAAAGTTGTTGCCAGCGTGAGATATTTCCGCTATTTCTTCTTAACTCAGCCAATCCTTGCCAAAGCAAGGTATGGCTGATCAATACTTTATTCCATTGATTTTATTAATGGAAAACGGAATCGCCATAATTTTTTTGCTCGCTCCTTATTCGCTTTAACTTTCATTAGAGCTGAATAAGAATTCTGGCTTCATTGAACTTCCCTTTTTTTATCAAAGAACCAATTTTCCCAGCCAGCATTTTGTTTGGCAATCATTTCTAAAGTTCGGCTGAAATAGGTAAATTTTTCAATTCTGATTATTTTCAAATCATAGGCTGTTCTAAAATAGATTCGCAAACGTTCAATCCGGCTTCTTATTTCGGCAAAACAGAGATCTTTATCCCTTTTCTGGTTGGCTTTGACAATATAGTCCAAAAGCTCGCTTGATACTTTTTTCAATTCTTGTCCCAAAGTATATTTATACTCCCGGGGAAAATTATGCGTTGTTCGGTAGATTTGCAAATTCAAATCATATCCTTGCTGAAAAATTGGAATGTGGAAATAACGAGACATAATGAAAAAATGAAGAAATGAAGAAAATAATTGAATAATTAAATCATCGAATTATCAAATTATGGCCAGAACTACCGGACACAACGGGAGTCATACTCACGAGTCTTATCAGGGTAGGTCGTGTAGCCGTAGTGCAAGTAGACGAACCAAGCGTAGTGGGTACCACCGGATTTGGTAGTAGCCGACCAAAAGAGGTTGCCAGCGTCGAGAAAATCACTTCTTATACCCCAGCTGCCCTC
>CAZVUG010000010.1:0-61842 GCA_964629675.1 uncultured Candidatus Saccharibacteria bacterium | reverse complement strand
TTAGAAAAGTGTGTTTATTAAAAACCTAAAAGCAAAAACCCCGGAAATCGGGGTTTTTGCTTTTAGGTTTTTAATAAACACACTTTTCTAAAATATTAGGAAAGTGATTATACTTCTTAATTTGCTGATAGCTGAGTAAAAACCCGGCTAGAGTCAAAAAGAGAAATATGATGCTGCCTATTAATATAATAAGCAGTGAGGTGAGAATCCTTTTGAGCATATAGCTCGTTCCAGTAAGAAGGAAAACCAGAACCCAAAAGGTCAGAATTCTCACTTCACTACCTATTAATTTTTATTTTAACTTATGTATATTATATAACATTATTAATAATTTGTCAATAGTTTTAGTCGAAATATTGCTGTTGGAATTTAGCCGCCATTTCGATTACATAATCAGTTACTTGGTTATAAATCCATTTTTGATAACGACCGCCAGCTAAATATTTAGCGTAAGCAGTACGCTCTCCTATCTCTGTTCGCTGATTAGCTCCGCCATCGCTTAATTTAATAGCCGCTGCCGTAAAAGCATCTCGAGGATTCCAGGGACTAGGAGGATTATTCCCCGTCACCGAAGTAACCCTATCCTTATAAGCCATCCATGTAGTCGGCATAAATTGCGCTATCCCCATTGCTCCACCGCATCCATAATAGGGCTCAGCAGAGACTGGCTGGCTATTAGGATTAAGGCCTAAGGATTGGCAAATTTGCAAAAAGGCGCTTTTTTCTTGTTCTGCTTTAGTGATATAGCCTAAGCTTCTGTAGCATTGATACATGTCTTCCTGCCAATTACCAGTGCCAACATTCAAGCCAAGCCTAGATTCTACTTCTAGCACACCCAATAAAAAAGCCGGCCTAATACCAGTTTTAGAAGCAGCAAAAATAGCATTACTGACTGCTTGTTCAATAGTAAGATCATATTTCTCTAAAAGAGAAAGCTGCTCTTTAATAAAACTAATTTCTTTTTGCGTTCCCTGAATCAGCTGTTGATATTGAGCTTCTTTGCCTTTTGTTCTATCTAATAAATCCTCTTTCTCCCATTGTTTGTTTTCTACTGTTCTTTTCTGAAGCAATTGGACAGATTTTAATCTATTTTTCTCTTGAAGCTCTTCTTCTAATTCTCCTTTCTTTGTTTCTGATTCTTCCTTTAATCCTTTAATGTTCTTCAAAACAGTTTGGATTTCTTCCTGGGCATTTTCTAAAGCATTAATTTCTTCAAAAAAATCAGAAAAATTTTCATGTTTTAAAATTAATTCCAAGAGAGTCTGCTGGTCGCAATGATTAATAGTTCTTAAATATTCGGACAAAAGAGATTTTTTTCCCTCTATTTTCTTTTCTAAATTATCAATTTCTTCGTCTATTTTTCTAATATCTAAATTACTTTTTTCTATACTTAAATCGATCTGGCTTATCTGTACTTGCATTTTACTAATTTCATCTTCTAAGATCTGAATTTGGTTTTGGAGAGTTTTTGCTTTCTGCTGATTTTCTTTAATGTTATTTTGGTAATTTGTAATTTCTTCTTGTTTCTGCCGTATTTGTTCTTCTAATTCCTGACGAAGTTTATCATTGTCATCAGCTAAGCCTAATAAGGGAAAGGTTAAAAATAAAAAAATAAATAGAAAATAGAGAATATTTATCTTGGATAATTTATTCATTTTTTGCTTTTTCTTTTGAAGTATCTTCTTCTTTGGTTTCTTCTTCTTTACCTTTTTCTTCTACTTCTACTTCTTCAACTCCTTCTGCCGGACTTTCTTCAAGCTCTTTCAGCTCTTCTTCAGTCCTTGGCGGAATTACTGAAACAACAACTTCTTCCGGATCTGCTTTTAATTGTAATTCTGGTGAGATTTTTATATCTTTAACTCGAATAATATCATCAAATTCCTTTAATCCTGATATGTCAATTTCGATTTGATGAGGTAAATTCTGCGGAAGCGCTTCTATCTCAATATTTTGAATATTTTTAACCAAAACACCTTCTTTCTCTTTGACTGCTGGCGCCTCTTCTTTAAAAACTAGAGGAACTTCAATCGTAATCGGCTCATCCATTTTTACTTGATAAAAATCAACGTGGATAGCTTTATCACTAACTGGATCTTTAGCAACATCGTAAATGAAAACAACTCTTTCTTTTTTTTGGCAATCTTTGTCTTCAATAAGAAGCTTGACCAAAGAGCTTTCTCCTGCCTGACGATAGACTTTATCAAAATCTGTTAGCTTAATTTTTAAGAGCAAATTTTTAATTTTGTGCCCATACAAAATAGCCGGGATAAATTCTTTTATCCTAAGCTGATTATTTTTATCTTCTTTTTTTTCTCTTATTTGAGTTTTTATTTCCAACATATATCTATATGCTAACTAAAAAAAATCCTTTGGTCAAGGATATCTGACAAAATCCATTAATAATTTATATTTTATTATCGCTGCCAAAAAGCTTTATTTTTTCTTCGACTACTTTTTGAATAGATTCTACTACGGGTGCCATAATTTTATATGGAGTTACTAAAGAAGGATTTTCTTCAAGATTTTTTTTGATTGAATAGGTGTAAGCTTTTCTTAGCTCTGTATTTACATTAACTTTAGTAATACCTTTTTTAACCGCTTCCTTGATATCTTCTTCTGGAGTTCCAGAACCGCCATGAAGGACTAAGAACATGCGATGCTCTAATTTATTATCAATTTCTTCCAATCTGTCTAAAAATAGATGAGGATTTTGCCCTGATTTAAAGACGCCATGGATATTACCAATAGCAATGGCTAAGCTATTAACGCCAGTTTCTTCTATGAATCTTAATGCTTCATCGGGTTTAGTTAAATCTTTTTCTTCTATTTCTACTTTATCTTGCGGTGATGACTTTCCCCTTAAATAGCCTACTTCTCCCTCAATAGCTATCTGAGGAGCTTTTTCTTTGATAAGGCTAACTACTTCTTTAGTTTGTTTAATATTTTCTGCGAAATCTAATTCTGAACCATCAAAATGGATTGAGTCATAACCAGCAGCCACTGCTTCTTTTATTTCGGCAAAAGACTTGCCGTGATCTAAATGGAGGAAAATAGGCAGTCCTGTTTCTTGCCGGTAAGTTTTGACTAAAGCAACTGCTTGTTTTTTGCCAACAAAATTACTCTCTCCCTGAGAAGTTGCTAGAATCAAAGGACTTTTCATTTTTTTTCCTGCTTCAATAATTGCCTTAAGCTGCTCTAAAGTAGAAAAATTAAAAGCTCCGATAGCATACTTATTTTGTTGTGCTTTTTTAAAATTATTTAACATATTATTATCACTTAAATATTAATTAAAATTAAAGAGTAACGTATCCTTTGTCTAAATTTTCCATCATTATCTGATCCATCTTTTCCTCTCCCATATATTCACTAAAAATTTTATTCCATAAAGCTTCCTGTTGATGGTAAATAAATTTAGATCCAAACCCTGCTTTTTTAAGTAAAGCTACGCCATTATCATATAAATCAAAACTAATTAAAGATTCTTCTTTAGAATTAACTGGGAAATAGTCACCAACCCATTCTAAATTACTCCAAAAATCCAATTTTAATTCAGGAAAACGCTCAGCAAAATCATTAATAGCATTAGACACTCTTGTGTAATGCCAAGCTTCTGGACTAACATGAGGTTCTTTTAAACGTGGATCATTATCATCTTTTTTGGCTAAATATTTAGGCATCATCCGCCAACTCATTTTTTCATCATTAGGTAAGGACATACTGCTAACTTCAACTTTTAAAGCATCTATCATCTTTTTAGCAAAGTTTGTCTGAGCGCTATATGCTTTGAAAAGCCGAGAATGCCAATCTACTTCAAAAGTATAATGCAAAGTCATAAAAAAGAGATAAAGGGCCATGCCATGAAATTCTTTCTTGAATGGAATGACAAAAATAATTCCCATTTCCTTCAAATGGCTCATTGGGTGAAGTTTTTTGCCTAAAAATTTTTCTCCAATATCAGACCATCTTTCCGGCAAAACCATTACTTTAGTCTCTCTCTCTTCAAAATCGCTTGCTTTTAAATCTTTATACGGGACAAAAAAAACATTATTCAGCCAATCACTTTCTTCGGCAAATCTCAAAGCGCAAAAAAGTTCAGAAATATCTTCCTCTTTTAACATTTTTTCTATATCATCGCCATAACCTAAATCAGACATGATATTTTTCGGCGGATTAAGTCGAAATAGCTCTTTCGCTTTTTCTTCCTTAAGGTAAAATCCTCTTAAATTACCAGTCAATTCTTTAGTTGCGTTAATTATGCTTTGGCACCCTGATTTAGTTGAAAAATTCGGCTGATGGAAATGTTCAACAATAGCCTTATTGCTTTTTTCTGTTTCTTTTATTAGAGCGTTATAAACTTCTTCCGCTTGAGTTTCAAAGAAATTTCTTTGCGTGCCAAATCCTAATTTAATTAACCGATCTCTGATTAAATCTTCATTTTCCCTAATAATTTTTTCGACTACATCTTTCTGCCCGCTTATTTTATCCATTTTCTTTTCTAATTTTAAAATAACTTCTTCTGAAGTTCTTAATAATTTAGCTAATTTAGCAGTTGGTTTCATAGATGAGTATCTCCTTAATTATTTTTAATATAGACGACAAAAATTATTCGAAGCCTCCAGTTACCCAATCAAACTCATTCTGCCAGTTTCGACTAGGACATTCCCATCCCGGACTTTCTGGATGAGGTCTTCCGCTATCTTCCATATCGCGAATTCCTAAGACAAAAATCTTCCTTTGGCACTTTCACACCCGTAATTCCCGGCGCCATAGACATAATAATTGTATCCATAACACCCAGTTCCAGATCCGCCATTTGGGTCAACTGGTACCTTGCTCATAATTCCCTCATCGGCTAAACTTTGGATAAAAGTATTATCTGACTCACACGGCCCTTGGTCCCAGCCATCGCAACAAGCATCAGCAGTTCTTGCCGGCCATTCTCCTTTTTCATCAAGATAAATATTTAAAGCTAAGACTATTTGATGAACATCTGACAGCCTTCTAGCATCCCTTGCTTTCTTACGAGCATTATTTAAGCTAACCAAAACAACACTAGCTACAAGACCAATAATAGCGATAACTACTAAGATCTCGATAAGAGTAAATCCCTTTTTGCTTATAAGCATTCTTCCATTTTTATTAAATTCTTACTTTTTCTACTTCAACTTTTTCCCACTGGCCCCATTCGCCTTTCATTAAAAGTCCATTAGTTGCTCCCATTTTTTGCAGGCAAGAAGTAGCATTAGCTGTTCCTAATTGAATTGCGTAAGAGATATCTTCTTTTTCAATATAGCCAGAAACAAAGCCAGAACCAAAAGCATCGCCGGCTCCAGTTCTATCTGCTAATTCAGATTTTGGAATACCTGCTGAATATAAATAACTTCCATCCGAGACGGTTACTCCCTGAGGACCTTTGGTCATGACGACTATTCCTTTTACTAATTCGTCTAATTTCTTAAAAATCTCTTTTTCTTTTTGATAATCAATATCAGTCAAACGGGCTGCTTCTTCCTGATTGACTAATAAGATATCAATTTTATTTAATTTTGATTTCAGAATATTTAAATCTTCTTTCAATTGAGTGTTTCCTGGATTAGCTGCTACTTTAATATTATTTTTTTCGGCAAAATCAATAATTGGCTCGAAAATTTGGCTGCTGCGCCCAGATAAAGAAGCAACATAGAACCATTTTGCCTTAATTTTATTAAAATCAATATCCTTTTTTTCTAGTTCATGGCAGGCTCCCAATTTTTCTAAAATGCTCCGGCCGACTTCCGGCAAAGACAGAATAACTGAAAGAGCCGTATTATATTCTGGAGATTCTTTCAAGAATTCTAAATCGACACCCTCTTCAGCTAATTCTTTTTTAACTTCGCTTCCCGGAAAATCTTTGCCAATTTTTCCAGCATAAGCCGTCTTTAATCCCTGCCGGGCAAAAGTAACCGCCGCATTAGCACCACAGCCGCCGACAGAAAAAAAGACTTCATCCATGTGTATTTTGCTCCCCAAGGGAACGCACAATCCTTCTTTGGTGTAAAATTTATCATTTTTTACTACCGCCAAATTATTGCTGCTCATAAAAATATCTATAGTGGCTGAGCTGAAAGTAATAATATCGTACATATTGTAATTTTTATCTTATTTATTAATCTATTATAACTTGCCTTTTTTGATTCTAATATAAGTCATTGCCAAACAGGCTCCAACTAGATCAGAAACTAAATCAAGAGACATATTCAAAAATCCGCCAACACCTGTTTCCGGCATAATAACGACAGCAATAAATTCAATTATTTCATTAACTGCCCCAACTCCTAATCCAGCCATTATAACAACTATCGAAATAGCCGTCCATTTCTCTATAGGCTTGCTTAACTTAGGCTCTATCAAGAAAAACATTAAAAGTGTTGCGATGCCAAAGCCTATTATATGCACAAATTGGTCGTATCTAAAAATATTATAAGTTGAAGATATTGGAATTAAAATTAGAGAATATAATTTTGTTCCATTGATAAAAATTCCGCCGCCGGACATATGCAGCAATCCCCAAAAGCTAAGTCCGCTAAGAATGGTATTTGGATAATTCAATTTTTTATTTGTTAAAAGGACAACGAAGAAGAAAAATGCCATTACGCCGACATACATTATAAATTCATAATTTTCCCTTAGAAGAAATACAATTGTAAAAATAATTAAATAGATTAAAGTAAAAATGAGTATTGGAATTTGATTTTTTCTTAACAGCATAAATAAGTTATTAAATTAATCTACTGCTTATATATTCTTTAATTTCTTAATAGTTTCTTCTATATTACTGCTTTTGAAAATAATACTGCCGGCAGCTAAAAAATTAGCTCCCGCCTGAATAACTTTAGGGGCAGTTTCAAAATTTATCCCTCCGTCTACTTCGATATTGATATTTGGATAGTTATCTCTTATTTTTTTAATTTTAACCAAAGTATCATCTATCAATTCTTGACCTCCTTGGCCAGGTTCTACCGTCATTATTAAAACTAAATCCAGATCTAAAATGAAACCATCGATTACTTCAACTGGAGTTTGTGGATTAATAGCCAAACCAACTTCTAAACCAGCTTTTTTAATATCATTAATTACTTCTTGAAGATATTTAGTTGATTCATAATGAACAATAATCCTTTTAACTCCTGAATTAATCCATTGGCTAATTTTGTCTTCAGGATTTTTTATCATTAGATGCGCTTCTATCTTTGATTTGCTCTTTATTTTTTTTAAATCAGCTGGATTATTCCAGGTAGAATTATCTACAAAATAACCATCCATAATATCTAATTGCAACCAGTCAACATAACGATCTACTAGATTAATTTTTTTTGCTAATTCTTCAAAATTATTTGCAATTATAGCCGGAATAATAACGTTATCCATAATTCTTCATCTTTTATTTTTCAAAATCTTCAATTTTCTTCAATCTTCGAAGATGCCTTTCCCCTGTAGCAAATTTTGTTTCCAGCCAGAGGCGAACAATTTTTTGGGCATTCTCTAGATCAATAGTCCTTCCTCCTAAACAAAGCACATTAGCATCATTATGCTCCCGGGATTGCACAGCTGTAAAATCATTCCAGCAATTTACAGCACGAACGCCTTTAATTTTATTGGCAGTTATGGCCATCCCTGAACCGGTTCCGCAGATAAGAATTCCTTTTTCTCCTGTCTGGCTTACTTTTTGAGAAACAGCTAAAGCAAAATCCGGATAATCATCTTCAGGATTTAATTCTTGATTACCTAAATCTTCATGCTGGACTCCCAGCTTATCTAAATATTTTTTTAATTCTTTTTTAAGATTAAATCCAGCGTGATCAGCACCAAGATATAACATATTTTTTATTTAAATTTATAATTTATTTCCTATATATTCTGCAAATTCAGCTAAACGAGAAGCATAGCCCCATTCATTATCATACCAAGCTAAAATTTTCACTAAGTTTTTTTCTTGAACCATAGTTGATTTTGCATCTACAATAGCTGAAAAAGAATTGCCTTTGAAATCTATCGAAACTAAAGGATTATCTTCTATACTTAAAATATTTTTGAATTCGTCTGTTCCAGCTGCTTTTTTGAAAAGATCATTAACTTCTTCCTGGCTAGTTTCTTTTTTTACTTTAGCCACAAAATCAACTAGAGAAACAACCGGCGTCGGCACTCTGATGGCTAAACCATTTATTTTACCGACAAGCTCTGGAATAACTTTAGTAACTGCGATAGCTGCCCCAGTGGTCGTTGGCACTAAAGAAAGAGCTGCCGAACGAGCTCTTCTTAAATCTTTTCGATGAGGAGCATCAAGCAAATTTTGATCAGCAGTATAACTATGGATAGTTGTCATTAATCCTTTTTCGATTTCTAGATTCTGGTTTATTATTTTAGCTATTGGCGCTAGGCAATTTGTTGTGCAAGAGCCTATTGATAATATATCATCTTTCTCTGCCTTATACTCATTCTGATTTACTCCTGGAACAAAATGAGCTATTTCTTTACTTTTAGAAGGGGCTGAAATAATAACTTTTTTAGATCCTGCTTGAATATGTTTTTGCGCACCTTCATAGTCAGTAAAGAAACCCGTGCATTCTAAAACTACATCTACGCCTAAATCTTTCCAAGGAAGTTTAGTTGGATCTTTTTCTGCTAAGCATTTAATTTCTTTCCCATCTATGATTAAATTCTTCTCAGAAAATTCGACTGATTTAGCAAAAATACCATAGGCTGAATCATATTTCAAAAGATGAGCCAAAGTTTTATTATCAGCTAAATCATTAATGGCTACTACTTCTAATTCAGTTTTAGATAAAATATTTTTAAAGGCAGATCTTCCTATCCTGCCAAAACCATTTATAGCAATTTTAGTCGGCATAATAACGTTTAGATATTTAGTTCAAAAATACATTTTTATATATGTATTTATTCCAAATATCTAATATATATTTATTATTCTTTTATTCCTAATAACTTAATGATTTTTTCCCTATCAAAACCAACAATAGTCTCTCCGTCTATTTCTATTACTGGAACACCTTTTTGCCCCATTTCTTTTTCCATCTTTTTAGTTAAGTTAATATCCTCATACGAAAAACCATTCTCATCTAAAAATGCTCTGAGGGTATGGCAATAAGGACAATCTTGATTTGAGAAAAGGCGAATATAATGAGGGGACTTTACATTATCAAACATTTTTTACTTTTGCTATTATTAATGTTCGGCGTAGATATAATCGCTATTAGCTTCTCCTCCTGGACAACTGCTACACCAAGGCACCACTCCTCCTCCGCCAGTATAACGCTTCCAGCACATATTAGCACAAATATCAGGATCTTCAGTATTTTCTAATTGGGTAATTAAATCATAATTATCGCCGTCAGAACAGTAATAAGCATAAGAGTAATTTCCATCAATCCAAGGCTGAGAACTATTATTAACTGGGTCTTTGGGTATTATTTTATCAGAGGCTGGCGGGATAGGGTCCCTTGCATTAGCGTATTTAATTAATCCATCATCCTGATTTGTATTATAACTGAAATAATCGCCCAGCCCATCAATCCATTCTGTTGAAAACTCTGTACTAAAATCCCAAGTGCTGCCATCACCATTGCTTAAGGGATAGCTGCCATGATCATCATAATAGAAATTTAAAGCTAAACTTATTTGGCATAAACCTGCTTTTCTGCTAGCATCTCTGGCTTTTTCTCTGGCGTTATTAACAGAAGCTAGAACACCGCTAGCCAAAAGGCCAATAATGCCAATGACTACCAATAATTCAATTAAGGTAAATCCTTTTTGTTTTTTAGTATATTTTTTAATATACATATTAATTTATTATTTAATAATTAATATCTATCTAAAATATTTCAAATAAATAAAATCAAGAAATAATATAAATTAACTTTAATTACCTCTTTATAAAATATTATAGCATAAAAGAAAACTTTAATAAATATTATAGCATAAAAAAGATAATAAAAAAATCCCGGCAATTAAATTAACCAATTTAACCAGGATTTTTTAAATATTTTGGTAAATAAATTATTTAGCAAGTTCTGCTTCGATTGCTTCTGCAAAAACTTCATAAGGTTTGCTCCCGCTAATTTTATTATCATTATTAATGATAAAAGCCGGAATACCTTCTATTCCTGCTTCTTGAGCTTCTATTGACCAATTATTTATTATTTCAACATTCTGGCTATCGCTTAAACATTGCGTAAAAGTTTCTTTGTCTAAATTTATTTCGTTGACTAAACCATTAATCCAATTATCAAAAGCAGATCTTACTTCTTCTTCTGAACTGGCATTTTGGCTTTCTTCAATAAGACTATCAACATTTTCGTACATATATTTATCAGCTTGCTGAAATTTTCCTTGAGATTCAGCACAGATAGCTGCTATCGCTAAAGCTGGCGGAGATAATCTTCTGTTAATTATTTTTACTTGTCCTTTTTCTACATAATTTTCAATTAGTGAAGACAATGTTTTTTGATGAAAATCTATGCAATATCCGCAAGTATAGCTTGAATATTCAACAATAGTCACTGGTGCCTCTGGATTTCCAACAATTATATCTAAGCTAATATTTTGCTCTTCGTCTTTTTGGTCTTCTGTAAGACTTTTCTCTAAAGAGGCAGTTTGATTCTCTGCTCCTTCTCTATGGCTAGTCGCGTACCAAATGATACCTCCTAAAGCTAAGATCGTAATTAAGCCTAAGATTGTTGTTTTTTTGTTATTCATATTAAAATTAAATCAAATTTTTAACTTTATTTAATGATTTGATAATATCATGCTTAATAAAATAAATCAAAAATAATTCAAAAATTTAGATTGCTCCTTCTTTAATTAAAATATCTCTTTTCTTTTTCCAACCATATTTATAACCGCCAATTTTTCCGTTAGAGTAAATTACTCGATGGCAGGGCACTTTTGAATCTTCGTTTTTTTTAAGTATTTGCCCAACAGCCCGATAAGCTCGAGAATGGCCTATTTTTTCAGCTAGCTGCTGGTAAGTTATTGTCTCGCCTGCTGGAATTTTACTTACTGTATAATATACTTTTTCCTTAAAGGGAAGACTTTTGAAAACTGGCTGGCAACTTTTTCTGTGGATTTCCGAAGAACCAAACTTTTTTAACCTTTCTAAATGTAATTTTGTTCCGTACCCTTTATGTTTAGCTAGCCCGTATTGAGGAAATTTCTTATCCAATTTTTCCATTAATTTATCACGGCTAACCTTGGCGATAATGGATGCTAGAGAAATTAATTTGATTCTCTGATCACCCTTAATAACAGCTTCTTGCTTTATCTTTAATCGAGGTATTATTGCTTGGCCATCTAAGAAGATAAAATCTGGTTTAGGATTTATTTTTTTCAAACAATTGCGCCAAGCCATTAAAGTAGCTTGCCAGATATTAATTTTATCAATTGTCTTAGGCCAGACTGAGCTAATCTGCCATTTAATGCCTGGTTTTTGTTTGATTATTTCAAAAACTTCTTCCCTCATTTTTTGGGAAAGATGTTTTGAATCTCTGTAAAAATTTTTCCCTCTATTTAAAAAAGGGATATTCTTTATTTTACTTAAATTATCAATAACAACAATAGCTGCCGTGACCGGTCCGGCTAAAGGACCCCGGCCGACCTCATCCAAGCCAGCTATATTTTTATAGCCTTCTTGGAAAACTTTTCTTTCTTGATCAGAAAACATAGCTTATTTAACTGGATTTAAAGGATCTTTTCCTTCTAATACGGCGATAACATTATTAGCAGCCATTTCAGCCATCTTGTCCCTGGTTTCTTTAGTTGCCGAAGCAATATGCGGAGTCAAAACTGCATTTTCTAATTCAGCTAAACCAGGCGTTAATTCTGGCTCGTTTTCGTATACGTCTAAAGCTGCTCCAGCAATTTTTTTATCTCGTAGAACTTCAACTAAAGCTTTTTCGTCAATTATTGGCCCGCGAGAAGTATTAATTAGATAAGCGGTAGGCTTAAGCAACTGCAAGCGCTCTCGGCTGATTAAATGCTTCGTTTCTTTTGTTAAAGCAGTATGCAGGCTGATAAAATCTGCTTCTTTTAATAGATCATCTATCTCTTTATATTCAATCCCGTATTTTTTCTCTAAATCTTCATTGCGGTGAACATCGTAATAAATAATTTTCAAATCAAAACCATCCTGCATTCTGCGAGCCACCTCTGATCCGATTCTGCCTAAGCCAATTATTCCTAATGTTTTTTCTTTGATGCTTGTTCCTAAAAGTAACTCTGGGCCCCAAGCTTCATATTTTCCTGCGCGAGTATATCTATCTGCTTCAACAATTCTTTCGGCAACGGCGAAAAGCAAGGCGACAGCATGTTCGCTAACCGCTTCTGTCAAAACACCCGGCGTATTAGTAACTATAATATTTCTCTTTTTTGCCTCTTCAACGTCAATATTATTATAACCGACTGCATAATTAGCAATGACTTTTAATTGAGGCCCGGCCGCTTCCATTACTTCACCATCAATTTTTTCTGTTAAAACTGAGAGGATTGCTTCAACGCCCTTAACGCCTGCTAGTAAATCTTCTCTCGATATCTTTCCTTCTGGGCCGATTTCAACTTCCCACCCTTTATCTTTTAATAAATTAATTCCTTTATTAGGAATTTTACGCGTAATAAATACTTTAGGCATAATATTTCTCCTTATATATTAATTTTTTTATCTTGTTTTTTTATTATATCATAATTAAATAAAAATAAAAAGGCAGCTATTTTGAAATAACCGCCTAATTTAAAATTAATCTTGATAATTTTTTTTGTCAGGAAATAATTTTAAATACAGATCTAAAGGTATTCCATTTAAAATACTACCATCAGATAGCAATTTTTTAATTTCCTGATGAGACAAAGAACTTTTTTCCATTAATTTTTTAATAACTTCGCCAGGAGAATAATTTTCTTTTGCATTTTTTTTATCTTTTTCCATTTTAATCTCCTAAAATTAAAGGGAAATTCTAGAAATTATTCTTTTTAAAGGCAAACCGCATTGAGGGCATAAACCGCTTTGATTAACTATTACTTTTTGGCCATTTTTATGCTGGCTGACGTTATAACAAACATATTTTACCCTTGGTTTAATTTCCTGGAAAATTTCATTTTCTTTAATTCTGCCATATTTTGTATTGACAATAATCTTTTCTAATCTATCTGCCATTTTGCCCTCCTTGGTTATATATATTGATGGATTAAAAGAACTAAAAAATCCAGCCAACTGGCTAGATTTTTGACTACTTTATTTTATTTAATTATTTTCTAAAAACAAAATCTAGCCAGCCTATTTGCTGAGATAAGATAATAATAAGGATAATGATAGACAAGCTAGTTATTGAATAAATCATTTTTTTAAATTTAGCAAATTAATCAAAAACTGTCAAATTTTATTATTTCTGATATCCTCTCTAATTTTTTCTATTAATTGATTCATAAACCAAAGATTATGATAAGTAGCTAAAGTTGGCCCTATCATTTCTTTAGCTTTAAAAAGGTGATGCAGATAAGCCCGGCTGAAATTTTGGCAAGTATAACAATGGCAATTATTACTAATTGACTTTTTGTCCTCTTTATATCGCGAATTTAGAATATTTATTTTTCCTTTTTTAGTTAATAGGATTCCATGGCGGGCTAAGCGAGTTGGTTCGACACAATCAAAAAGATCAATACCTTTTTTAACTGATTGAACAATATCATCAACATAGCCAATTCCCAAAAGATGCCTTGGCTTTTGCGGATCCATTTCTGGAATAACCCAGTCTAAAATTTGTCGCATGTCTTTTTTGGTATTTCCCAAAGGGCCACCAATAGCTAAACCGGCAAAAGGAAGCTTATTAATAAAGCGAGCGCTCTCAATTCTTAAATCATGCCATCGCCCTCCCTGGATAATGCCAAAAAGAAACTGATCTTTGCGCTTTTTAAACTTTAAACAAATTTCCGCCCAGCGATGAGTTCTTAGCATTGCTTCCCTAGTATATTTTTTGTCAGCCAGAGGAGAAGTACATTCATCAAAAGCTAAAATAATATCAGCTCCCAAAGACTCTTGAATTTCAATTGATTTTTGCGGACTTAATTTATGCTTAGAACCATCTAAATGAGAGCGGAAATCTACGCCATCTTGATTAACTTTCATTAGTTTGACATTAAATAATTTGCTTGGTTTTCTTTTATTTCCCGGGAACATACCGACTATTTTGCCAATACCATGTTCTAAGCCAAAACCCAAGCTAAACACTTGAAAACCGCCACTATCAGTAACAATCGGTCCGTTCCAATTCATAAATTTATGCAAACCGCCTAATTTCTGGATAACTTTATGTCCTGGCTGCAAATAAAGATGATAAGTGTTAGATAAAACTGCCTCAAAGCCAATTTTTTTAACTTCATCTAAAGACAATCCCTTAATTGCTGCCTTAGTAGCTACTGGATAAAAAGCCGGCGTATGGATTGATCCATGAGCAGTTTTAATTAAGCCTAAGCGAGCATTTGATTTTTTACTTTTTTTGATAATTTTGAAAAACATAATAACCAGCTATGCCAAAAGCAACAGCAACATTTAATGATTCTTTCCGGCCAGCCATTGGCAAATGAATAACTTGATCAGCTCTTTTAAGTGCCGAAGAAGAAATTCCTTTAATTTCATTTCCAACTATTAAAGCTAAAGGAAATTTAGCTTTAAAGCTAGTATAAATTAAACTATTTTTTGTCTGTTCTAAAGCAACAATAAAAAAACCTTCTTTTTTTAATTTTTCTATTATTCGCCAAGTTTGCCAATGATATTCCCAAGGAATATTTTTTTCAGCGCCTAAAGCAGTTTTTGAAATTTTTTGGTGAGGCGGTTTTCCGCAAATACCGCCTAAATATATTTTATCAACTGCTAAAGCATCGGCTGTGCGGAAAATAGAGCCGATATTTTCTAAACTGCGAATATTGTCACAAACAACAGAAAAAGACATTTTTATTATTATAAAATACTTTGATCTGTTTTTCAATCTTGACTAATCTTAATATTTATGCTTTAATATATAATATGGTTCATTAAAATAACCCTTAAAAGAAGGAGTCATGAGATGAAAAAAGGAGTCATGAAAATCTTTATTCTGTCTTTTTTATTTTTATTAGTGAGTCCATTGGTTGGCAATATAATGGACCCGAAAACTTTAAACCCTTTCCCTCTCTCAATCTCTGAGAAAGTTCAAAACATATATTATGCTTATGTTAGCTGGTATGGCAAGCCATTCCATGGTCGCCTAACAGCTAATGGAGAAAAGTATAATATGTATAATGATTCAATAGCGGCCCATAAGACTCTTCCTTTTGGAACTAGAGTCAGGATTACTAATCCTCGTAACAACAAAAGCATTGTTGTCAGGATTAATGATAGAGGGCCCTATATTCATGGGAGAGAGTTCGATCTTTCTTACGGAGCGGCCAGAAAGATTGGATTAACTAAGAAGGGAGTTGATAAGTTAAAAATAGAAATCATTGAAGATAAAGATTTCTATTCTTATAAGATAAAAAATAATGACACTCTTTGGAAGCTTTTTGGACAAAATTGGTCCAAGATAGCTCGGATCAATAAAGTAGATCCACAAAGAATAAAAAAAGGAACTGTAATTTATGTTCCTTATAAAATATGAGCCATAAAAAACCCAATCAAATTAATGATTGGGTTTTAATTTTTAATAATCATCTCCCAGCACCTTATGATGCTGGAAGTCAGCTTTTCTGGCTCCATCCATCATCAGAGGGCTAACAATGAAAGGGGTAACATCTCTCTTTCTCGCCCTTTTTATCGCCCTTACCTTTTTATAGTGTTCCTTAAAAAAATTGAAAAATCTTTTGTCCCTTTGGCTAATTTCAATCTTATTTTCTTCTAAAAACTTTAAAAAATGAGGAACTAGAAGAAAATAATCCTTTTTATCTAATTCATTCAATTCTAGGCAAGCGCTTATAAAAAGCATTCTTGGTCTTGCTAAAAAATAATGATCAGGAGAATTAAAGTCAACCCCCTCCTCCTCTGCTAAGGTCTTTAAAAACATACGGAAAGCTTCAACTTTTTTCATCTCTTCCTCCTTGCTTTTTTGTTAATATTTTAATGAACTTTTTAATATAATAACAGCTTATTATCTTTTTGTCAATATTAATCTTGCCAAAGTTTTTTAGCTTGAACCCAAATATCATCAGTGTAATTAATCTTTAAATAATACCACCATTCAGCTCCCCAAAAATAGACTTCGTCAAAACCTGTTCTTCGAGTATAATCAATCACATTGTTAAATTTTTTAACGCTCATTAAACGCAATTGCTCTCTGACAGGTGTATCATAAATTTGTTTTGAGCCCCAAGGTTCTCCTTGTAATTCAATAATAATCATTTTATCTAAGCCGGTAATACCTTTAATAATTTCCGCCCTATTATGATAAAAAGCTGGTGGGATCGGATATCTGAAATGGCCTAACCATTTGTTGTAAATATCCCGATAAAGGCTGGTTCCGATAACATCAGCATAAAAAGATGGTTCAACCCAAGTGCTCAATTCTCCGCTGACCGTAATCATTATTGGCCGAAAACGATAATCTAAACTTTGCACTAGTTTAATTTCTTCTTCCAAAAAGCTTTTATCTAATTTGGGGCATTCTCCGAATCCTTCAAGGAATGGCTCATTCTCAATTTGCCAAGTAGTGATAATTTCTTCATCCCGATAATGCCCTACCAATTCTTTCAACATTTTTAGAATTCTTTCTTGCTGTTCTTTTTCACTTAACTCATTAGCCCATTGCGGTACATGACATTCGGGCCAGCGAGGCAATCTTCTGCCAATAGCTAAAATAACTTCGGCATCTCTTTTTTTTGCTTCTTCTATTTGCCAATCTAAATCTTCAAAATAATATTTTCCTAATCCTGGCTCGATTTGAGGCCAATAAGCAATCAGACGCAGTTTTTTAACTTCTAGACCATCAAGAATTCCCAGATAAGCCCTTTTCCAATCTAATCCTAATTGTTCTGCAAAATAAGAGCTGAAAGTTATGCCAAATTCTATTTTCTTAGCTGGCTCAGGCTCTCCATAGCATAAATAGCCTAAGACAATCAACAAAAGGATAAAAAGAATAAAACAGGTTAAAGAAATAATCCGAATAAAATATTTTACATAAAAAAGAATACCCATAATATTAAAAAGCTAAAATACCTAAGCCTATCCCGACGAGAAAAATACCGATTATTTTTCTCGTAACGCTTTCAGCTCCTATTTCTTCTTTAATGATTTGCGGATATTTTTTAGAAAGAAAAATAGCGACAACTAAAAGAAAAGCGTATTGGACTCCCTGGAGAGCGTTGACCAAACTCACTTTTCCGAGAAAAATAGCATAATTAAGGAGCAGAAAAGCTGAAGCGGAGAGGCCTTTATTGGCAATCATTAAACTGCCTACTTTAAATTTTAAACGGCGCGAACTTCTAAAAATATCTCTTCTGGCTGACGGAAGCAGCAAAAGCAAAACAGCTCCGACAACTCCGCCAAGTCTTGTCCACAAAAAACCATTAATAAAAGGCTGATAATTAAAAAGCATTTTGGTGAAAATAAAGGAAGCAGAAAAAAGTAAAGCTGATAAAAGAGCTAAAATCATTCTCTTAAATAAAGGAGTTTTAACCCATTCTTCAATAATCCAAAATTTTCCTGGCCAAAGGACAACAAAGCTTCCGGCAACTAAAAAAGAGAAAGCAATCCATTGATTAAAATTAAGATGGCCTTTTAATAAAACGTAAGTAAAAAATAAAGTAAAGATAGGAACAGTACCACCAATTAATGGAGTAATTCTAGAAATTTCTCCCAAACGGATTGATTTATAAAAAAACAAAACAGCAAAGACAAAAAGAGCGCCAGCCAAAAGACTAATCAAAAATTGATCTAAAGGCAAAAGATAAAATCCAAAAGGAGCTAAGACAAAAGCGGCTACTCCTAAAATACCGACATAAAAAGCATAAGCTACCGGCAAAAGAGAAGTTTTGGAAAGAATATATTTATCAACGATAAAAACAATAGCACTAAGAGAATGAGCTGCAATAGCAATAATAATCCAGTTCATAATTTATTTTCTCGACAAATTTTAGCGTAAATTTTAGCGCTTGGACGAATTTTACGCTCAAAATTATCATAGTTTATTTCAACTAAGCCGAATCTCGGCCAGAAGCCTTTATCCCATTCAAAATTATCCAAAAGAGACCAATAAAAATAACCACGCACATCTGCTTTTTCTTGAATTGCCCTATGAATCCAGAATAAATGTTTTTTAATAAAATTACCTCTCTTCACGTCTTTGGCATCAGCTAATCCGTTTTCTGTGATATAAATCGGCAAATCATATTTTTTCAGATTTTGCAAAAGATAATAGATGCCCTTAGGATAAATTTCCCAACCTAAATCAGATATTTCTAAATTTTTAATCTTAGTCCAAGCTTTATAAAAATAATAATTCAAGCCAATAAAATCTTGCTCTCTCTTTATTTTATTTAAAAAATACTTGTTCCAGAAATAATCAGCTAAAGGATTATTTTTAAAATAAATATTATTTTTCGCAATGCCAACTTGGCAGTCTAAATCAATTAAATGAAGGCTTTGATAAGCCAACTGATGAGCTTTAGCTAAATTATTAATTACTTTTAAAAATTTCCCTAATTTTTTTTCTTGCGGTGGCCAGACTCCTTTAAGATAAGAATTAGCAGCATAAATTAAAGGTTCATTAATTGTCATCCAGAAATGGGTTAAATCGAATAAATGCTCGCTAATAATTTTAACATAACGCTCAAAATAATAAGGAGACATTGGATTAAGCCAGCCTCCTTTTTCTGCCAGCCATTTTGGCAAAGTCCAATGATAGAGAGTAACAAAAGGCTCTAAATTACGTTCTTTTAAAGCTAGAATAACTTCTCGGTAATGATTAATTTCTTTTTCGTCAATTTTCCCCTCCTTTGGTTCAATCCTAGACCATTCAATAGAAAAACGATGAGAATTCTGATTTAATAATTTGGCAATATCAAAATCTTCTTCGTATTTTTGATAATGATTGCCAGCTCTTCCAGAAATATAATTGCTTGATTCGAACATTTCCGGAAATTTCTTCTGCTGCCATAATTGCCAGTATTTTTGAGCTTGGTTAGCTAATTTTAGAGCATTAGATTTTTCCCAAAAAGTCCAATCATTAACATTACCACCTTCAATTTGATGGGCAGAAGTGCTTGTTCCCCACAAAAAATTTTTTGGAAATTTTAATTCTGACATTTAGGACAAAAATGGGCTGAACGGCCATTTATTATTATTCTTTGAATTTCAGTTCCACAATTAAAACAAGGCTTTCCATTACGGCGATAAACTTTCACTAAAGGAAAATATTTTCCTTTTTTACCTTCAGCATCAAGATAAGTAGCTGAAGTAGAGCCGCCTTTGATAATTGCTAAAGATAAAATCTTTTTAATTGCTTGGTAGATTCTTTTTATCTCTATATCTTTTAAAGTGCCTGATTTTCGATAAGGTAAAACCTTAGCTAAAAATAAAATTTCATCTGAATAAAGATTACCGATGCCAGCTAAAAAATTTTGGTTCATTAAAAGAGGTTTAATCTTAGCTTTTTTTCTTTTGTTTAAAATTTCTTTAAATAAATTAAGCGTAAATTTTTTACTTAGCGGCTCCGGACCAAATTTTTTTTCTTTTAAAAAATCTGCCAAATCTTTTTTTTGAATTAATCTGACAAAACCAAATCT
Organism: uncultured Candidatus Saccharibacteria bacterium; assembly: GCA_964629675.1. Classification (GTDB taxonomy): domain Bacteria; phylum Patescibacteriota; class Minisyncoccia; order Portnoybacterales; family UBA2143; genus CAZVUG01. Next base: position 42,048 of record CAZVUG010000010.1, on the reverse strand, counting down.
TCTTAAATCATTAAAAACAAGACGATTTTTATCATTGAAATGATAGATTAAACAAGTATGCTTATGAGGCATATCATTTAAAACTAATTGGCCAGCCATCTTTAAATGAGTGATTAAACAATAGCCATTGGATAATTCAATAATTAATAGTTTAGCTCGACGGCTGATTTTTTTTATTATAGACCCTTGAACAGCTTCCTTGAATTTTTTTAAAGGACATTTAACTAATTTCGGCAGTTTAATTTCAACATCTCTTATCTTTTTTCCTTTAATTCTCTTATTCAACTGCCTTTTAATTGTTTCTACTTCTGGCAATTCTGGCATGTTATTTAGGAGGTTCTTCGTATCGAGTACTAACTAAAACATCTTTTAAAGAATCTACATTTTCTAAGACTATGCCAGCTCCCCGGACAACAGCCGTTAAAGGATCTTCGACTAATTTTACCGGCATTTCAGTTTGTTCCTCAATCAATTTATCTAAACCTCTTAAAAGAGCTCCGCCGCCGACTAAAAAGATGCCCTGACTCATTATATCAGCCACTAATTCCGGGGGCGATTCTTCTATTGTTTCTTTGACTGCATTAACTAAATTTCTAACTGAATGACTTAAGGCTCTTCTTATTTGCGTATCATTAACAGTTATTTCCTTCGGCAAGCCACTTAAAAGATCTCGTCCGCGCATAGCCGTTTCTAACGGTTCTTCCAAAGAATGAGCTGAGCCTATTGATATTTTAATGTCTTCAGCAGTTTTTTCTCCCAGAAGAAAATTAAATTCTTCCCTAGCAAAATGGATAATATCTTCGTTAAGTTTATCTCCAGCAATACGTAAGCTACGACTAACAACAATACCGCCTAAAGAGATTAAAGCTATTTCACTTGTTCCGCCTCCGATATCAATAATCATATTGCCAGTTGCTTCCTGGATCGGTAGCCTAATTCCGATAGCCGCAACCATCGGTTCTTCAACTAGATAGACTTCTCTTGCGCCAGCACTTTTAGTCGCATCTTCTACGGCTCTTTTTTCTACATCAGTTACCCCCGAAGGTATTCCGACGGCTACTCGAGGACGAGGCAAAATTGAAAAACTTTCCCGATGAACCTTGTCAATAAAGAATTTTAGCATTTGCTCAGTTACTTCAAAATCAGAAACGACTCCAGCAACTAACGGCCTAGAGGCAATAATATGCGCTGGAGTTCTGCCAACCATTTTCTTAGCTTCATGTCCGATAGATAAAATTTGCCCAGTTTTTTTATTAATAGCTACAACAGACGGTTCATCGATAACAATTCCTCTGCCTTTAACGTAAACCAAAGTATTAGCCGTGCCTAAATCAATGCCAATATCCTTAGAAAAAAAACCAAAAAGATTATTTAACATAAGATTATATTCTAATATTTGAAATTAGATCATCTATTTTAACCATCTTTACCTCTTCTTCTTCTCTTTTCTTTATCTCTACCATATCCTTAGCAATTGTTTTATCGCTTATTACTAAACGAAGAGGAATACCAATTAAATCTGATTCAGCAAATTTCTCCCCAGGGCTTTTTTCTCTATCGTCATATAAAACATCTATTCCTTTTTCTTGCAATTCTTGATAAATCTTTTCACTAATATCATCAACCTTAGATTCGTGGCTATTAATTTTCAGTAAATGCACTTTGAAGGGAGCTACTTGCTCTGGCCAAATAATTCCTTTTTCGTCATGAAAAGCCTCAACGATAGTTCCCATAGCTCGGCTTGGGCCAAATCCATAACAACCCATTTCTACTTTTTTTTCTTTTCCTTGATTATCTTTAAAATAAAAACCAAAAGCTTCCGTAAAACGAGTTCCTAAAATAAAAATATTAGCTATTTCAATACTTTTCTTTTTCTCAAAATCTTCACCTTGACAATTAGGACATTTTTTCTGCTCTTTAATTATTTCTTGGTTAATAGCTAATTTGCATTTTTTGCAAATATAGATAGTATCTTCACCATGTTCAGATAAAGTTTGAAATTCGTGGGAATATTTAGAGAAAGGTCCTCCGGAAGCATAAGTTAAATAAGTTATTTTATCTAAGGCTAATCTTTTCAAAATTTTAAAATAAGCATTTTTAACTTCTTCATAATATTTATCCAGATCTTGCCTACTAGTATGGAAAGAATATAAATCTTTCATTGAGAATTCTCGCCCTCTGAGAAGGCCTGCCTTAGCTCGCGGCTCATCTCTAAATTTAGTTTGTATTTGATAGACATAAACTGGTAATTCTTTGTAGGAAAATACATGCTTTTTTACTAGCGGAGTAACTACTTCTTCATGAGTTGAACCTAAAGTATATTCTTTCTTATCTATTCCTTTCAATTTAAAAAGAGCGTCAAAGGTATCCCAACGCTTAGTTTTCTGCCAATTTTCTTTTGAAATTAAAGCTGGCATTAAAATTTCCTGCCCGCCAATTTCATTCATTTCTTCTCTAATTATCTGGCAAATTTTATTATAAACTCTCATGCCTAATGGCAGAAAAGAATAAACTCCGGCGCCTAATTTATCAATAAAGCCAGCTTTAATTAAAATCTTAGCATTAAAACTAGTTTCATCTTTAGGCTCTTGTTTAATCGCTTTTGTGAAAAGTTTAGACTGTCTCATATATTAAAATAATCTTACAATATCCCGCCAAGTAATAGCAATCATCAATAAAATAAGGAAGAAGAATCCTGCCGTATGGGCAATTCCCTCAATTTTTTGATTAACCGGCGATCCTTTAATTTTTTCGATAGCCAAAAAGAGCAATCTTCCTCCATCTAGTGCTGGAAAGGGCAGAATATTAATAATAGCCAAATTAATACTAATAATAGCCGTTAGCTGCAAAAGATAAATAAAACCAAGCTGAGCTGCCTGACCAGTTAAATTAAAAATACCTACTGGTCCGGCTATGTCTACGCCAACCTGGCCAGTTGTAAAAATATTCCAAATTATATCAGCAAAAACTACTATAATTAAGCCGAATAATTGAAATGTTTTGACAAAACCTTTAATTAATGATTCATACCAAGGATAAGAGACAATTGCTGTATTAACTAAGCCTATTCCTAACGGCCCCTCATTATCTGGAAAATTAATTCGGGGAACCATTTCTTTTTCTATCATTCCACTTCCTCTTTGAATTATTACATTTATATTTTCTCCTTGATAACGCTCTACAAAATTTTGAATATCGCTAACGCTTCCTATTTCTAATATTTGACCATCTGTTTCCATTTTTTTTACCTGATCACCAATTTTTAAATCAACTGCTTGAGCCGGAGAATTTTCAGCTATTTGAGTAATTTGAACTTTTACCCCGTCATATTTATTAACCTCTGATTCTTCTATTGCCGTAGGCAAGCCGATCCAATGGCCTAGCCCTAAAAGAAAAATAGCTAAAACTAGATTCATGGTTACTCCAGCGACTAAAATAGCTGCTCTAATTGATGCTGGCTTGTTATAAAAAGCTCTATCAGCGTCAGGATCTTTGTTCTTGTCGCCAGCCGGCTTTCCCTCTTCGCCATGAATTTTAACAAAACCGCCAATCGGGAAAAGATTCAAAGAATAAAGCGTTTCTCCCTTTCTAACGCCAAAAAGTCTTGGCGGAAAACCTAAGCCAAATTCTTCTACTTTAGCGCCAGATTTTTTAGCGACTATAAAATGGCCAAATTCATGGACCAAAATAAGCAAGCCCAGAATTAGTATAAAGGCGATAATAGTTGTAAACATTAATTATATCTTATCAAAATAAAGCAATAATGACAAGAATTAAATTCTTTGCTTTTATTATTCTCAATAAAAATTCAAAATAAAAAATCCCCTTTTAATAGGAGATTTTTAATTTAAAAATAAAAAGAGCCATGTTTATAGATTTGGCTCAAAGTCTTTATTTCAGCATACGCTCCTAAGTTTAGAGCTGGCTGATATAACTACCTCTGCAAAATTATCTCCTTTTTTATGTGTTTTTTATCTTCTAGGTCATAGTTTCGTCCAAAAATTCTAGCAACCAAATAAAATTCATTCCGTCTAAACCTTCAATCCTATAAAAACCGGCATATTCCTTTAGAGTTTGTTTTGCAAAACTTGTTTTATATTATTCTTTAAATATTTTCTATTAAATAAAATATCATTTCAATTATTTTTCAATTTTTTATTATATCACAAAAACAAATAAAAAAAATCCTATGTAAAATAAAATCCCCAAATAGCATTATTGCCATTTGGGGATTATTTCTTTAGACATTAAGCGTGGCGCTGTCATCCCACGGTTTTCCGCTATAACTGCCACCGCTTCCAAAATCAACCCGCACAGCACCATCGTCTCTCAGGGAGACAGATCTGATATGAATATAGTCTTTTGTCGCCCTGCTATTCGCAATCTCTCTATAAAATACTTCTCCTCCTTTCTTCCAAACAAGGTAAATAGTGTCATACCCATATTCCCTGCCGTCCTCTGCCATACGCCTAATGGCGGCGACGTCTTCTCTTCCTTCAGGGAAGACCGGTTCATATGTGAAATCGCCACAGCCCAGACTCGGACCAATTTTGTTTATAAGGCCTTTTACTTCTTGTATCGTAAGAATTTGTTCTCCCATTTTTTCCTCCTTTTTTCGTTTTAATTAAAAGTTACTTTTTTTGCTGATAAATTTTCTTTTTATTAAAATACATTATTCTAAAGATTTTGTCAAAAATATTTAGGCTGATTTTAAACTTTCATAAGATTATCTTCCTTTTTCTTTTTCATTTCTTCTATTTTTTTGTTATATTCTTCAATTACTTTTTGTAATTCATCTTTTGCCTTAAATTTATCATCTTCAGAAATTTCTTTATTTTTTTCCATTTCTTGAATTTTTTTCCAAACATCTTCCCTTTGCCTGCGAATACTTATCCGACATTCTTCTGTTTTTTCTTGAAGAATTTTAATTAATTCACGTCGCCTTTCCTCAGTTAAGGAAGGAATTTTAATCCTAATTGAGTCGCTCTCCATAATTGGAGATAAATCTAAATTTGAGTTTCTAATCGTGCTTTCGATATCTTTAAGAATGCTTTTATCCCAAGGCTGAATTATAATTAATCTCGGCTCAGGATTCTGGATAGTTCCCAATTGTTTTAAGGGCATTTTTTGGCCATAACAATCTATTTCTAAATCTGCCAATAAAGCTGGCATTTCTCTACCTGCCTGCAAAGCAGAAGTTTCTTGTTTAAAATAATCAATCGTTTTATCTAATTCGGGTCTAATATTGTCAATTATTTTTTTATCCATATAATTATTTTTTCATGCCAACATAAATTCTTTCTGGATTTTCCGGATCAATAGCAATTTCATTAATACTATTTTTACTCCTAACTTCGTGGACTGTCCAGTTTTCTCCTTGATCTAAGCTTCGATACAAGATAGGCCCGGCTCCATAATATAAATGATCTGTATTTTGCGGTTCAACTGCCAAGCTTAAAACCGGCTGTGATTTTGGCGGCATAATAATTTTAACTTCTTCCCAAGAATCACCGCTATTTTTAGAAATCAATAATCCATATTCTGAACCAGCATAAATAATATTAGGCCTTCGGGTATCAATAACTAATTTTTCTACATTTTTCCCTTGCTTGAATTCTTTAAGAGATTCTTCAAATGATTGCCAAGTCTCTCCTTTGTCAGTTGTCTTGTAAATTCCTTCTTTAAAAGTACTAACATAAACTATTCTTGTGTCTTGAGGATTAATAACGATATCTGAAATAACATCATCAAACCACTTCATTATTTTCCAAGATTTTCCATAATCAGTACTTTTTAAAAATCCTCCTTGAGCCGTCCCCATATAGACAATAGCCGGATCATAGCTGTCGACAGCCACTGCGAAAACAGCATATTTCTCCTTAGAAACAACATAGACTTCTTCCCACGATTCTCCGCTATCCTGGCTTCTGAGAACCCTGCCTTTTTTATCTTGGTAAACACCTAGATAAATACGGTCAGAATTATTAGGGTCAATGGCAATATCATGTATATTAGCCCTTTCTGAAAGAAAACCATTTTTATCTTCTAATTTATACCAATTATCCCCACGGCAGCAGCTTTTATAAATACCATTTCCTTCAGTTCCCAGATAGAGATTAAACGGATTATTTGGATCAATAACTAAGCTAAGAATATTTAAAGAGTTAATCGACATCTTTGGCTCTTTGACAGCTACTTGCTCCCACTTTTCTCCCCTATCTTTTGATAAATAAACTCCGGCATCATTAATTTTTTCCTGGCAGTCTAAAGGGGAAAAAGTTAATAGGGCAAATAAAGGAACAGCAATAAAAAGAGTTTTTTTCATGTTAGTTTAATTCTAACATTAACGCTTCCAATGCAAGGCGAGCATTAATGCTAGAATTAGTCAAAAGATTTTTTGTTTTTTGAATATTATTAATAATACTTTTTAATTTAGGCAAGGAATAGCAATTCTGATATTTGATTAATTCTTGATTAATTACTAAATGAGAGCAGCCTGTTGCAAATAATAATAAATCCCTAAACCAAAAAAGCCATTGATTTAAAATTTCTTGTGATTTTGGAATATCTTTAGACATTTCTTCCGCCACTTGATAAGATTGCTTCAAATTGCCTCTTAGTAAAGTTTCTAATTGATTAATAGTTTTATTTTGAAATTGGATAAGATCAGGTTTCTTTAAGTATTTTAAGACTAAACCTGGCCTTCCATTAGCTAAACGGATAAATTTTTTTAAATCTTTATTCTCGAAATTTACCATTGATTTTTCTAATTCTTCTTCCGAGACTGGCAGAAAATTTATTATTTGGCAACGGGAATAAATTGTTGGCAGAATTAATTTAGGATAAGCAGTTACTAAAATTAAGATTGCTTTTCCCGGCGGCTCTTCTAATGTTTTTAAAAGGCAATTACCGGCTTCGGCAGTCATCTTATCAGCTTTTTTAATTAAAACTACCTTATAGTCTGCCTTATAAGGGAACAAGCTAATTTGATGCTGAATTTTTCTAACTTGGCCGATGCTAATAATCTTTTCTGAATCTACTATTAAAATATCAGGATGAGATTTTTGTTTTTGCAGATCATTGCTAATTTGCGGAATTAATATTTTGATAAATTCCCAAGCTATTGTTTTTTTACCCAGATGGCTTGAGCCGGTAAATAAATAGGCGTGAGATAAATTATCATTTTCCGCGCTTTTTTTCAAAAAATCCAAAATTCTTTGATGGCCAATAATCATAATATAATTTTACCATTCTTTTTTTCTTTCCTCAACAGCTTTAATGATGAACTCTTTAATTGATTTTTCAAACCTTTCCGAAGAAAATTTTTGCGCTCTTTTATTAATTAATAAAGGACTATAATTTTTTAAATTCATTCTTAAGCGCCGGACTCCGTCAGCCAAAGATTCTGGACAGAGATCGTCAAAAAATTCTCCCGTAATCCCCTCTAAAATTGTTTCTGTTGCTCCGCCTTTTCTAAAGGCTAGAACTGGTTTTCCAAAACCCATTGCTTCAACCGGAGTAATGCCAAAATCATCTTCTCCGGGAAAAATTAAAGCAGTACAATTTTTCAAATAATCTTTAACTATTTCATCTGGCTGCCAACCTAAAAGCTTAACATTAGGCCCGGCCATTTTTTTTAATCTTTTGCCATCTCTTCCTTGACCAATAATTATTAAAGGCAGTTCCAATTTATTAAAAGCATCAATAGCCAAATCAATCATTTTGTAAGGAGTTAATTGAGAGACAATTAAAAAATAATCGCTGGTTTTTTTGGCGCTATTATTAATATTGTTAAAATGAGGCAGGTTAACTGGTGGATAAATAACTTCTGCAGGCCTTCCGTAATATTTCTTAATTCTCTGAGCAGTAATCTGCGAATTAGCAATAAAATAATCAACTCGGCCAGCAGCTGATCTATCCCAAATTCTTAAATAATGAAAAAGCAATTTTTTTAAAAAAACTGGTCCGCCATCATATTTTTCTGAATAATCCCAAAGGAAACGGGCTGGATTATGACAATAGCAGATATGAATTGCCTGGGGTCTTAGTATTAAGCCTTTAATAAAAGCGCTTGAAGAGGAAATGACTAAATTAAAATCTCTTAAATCAAGCGACTCTACTGCTGAGGGAATTAAAGGAGCTAAGAAACGATAGTATTTCAAAACCCAAGGAAATTTTTGCAAGAAAGAAGTCTGAACCTTAGAAGCAGGAAAATATTGGTTCATTCCTTTTTTATTATAAATTAAGGTAAAAATTTCAGCTTGCGGAAATATTTTTTGCAAACTTAAAAAAACCCTCTCTGCCCCTCCAAAACGAATTAGATAATCGTGAACTAAAGCTATTTTCATTTTTCTAACACTTGCAAGGTTTCCTGAGCGCATTTTTGCCAAGAAAATCTTTGAATATTCATTTTGCCTTTTCTTACTAAATTTTCTTTAAGCTGCTGATCGCTAATAATTTTATACAACGCTTGAGCAATTTGTTCAATATTTTTTGGATCAACTAGGATTGCTCCTTCTCCAGCTACTTCAGGCAGAGAAGAAACATTAGAAGCAATAACCGGACAGCCGGCTGACTGTGCTTCTAAAATAGGCAAGCCGAATCCTTCGTAAAATGAAGGAAAGGCAAAAGCGTCTGCTTCTTGAAGCAATTGCCATTTTTTTTGATCGCTGATATAGCCTTTTTCAATAACATCTTTGCAATTAATTGGCCGATAGCCATAACCTCGATGGCCAGCCAGGATTAATTGATGAGGAATCTTATATTTATTTTTTAAAAAGCTGAAAGCTTTAATTAATCCTTGAATATTCTTTTTAGCTTCTAAACGGCCGATAAAAAGAATAAAAGGATTTTTCTGGGTTATTGTTGGTTTTTTGATATTATCTTTTAAACTATATCCATGATAAACCACTTCTATTTTTTTTGCATCACCGTTATAAAATTTTAATAAATCGCTCTTAGTGTTTTCTGAGACAGCAATAATTTTTCGGGCATTTTTCAAAGCATATTTCGTACTCCAGCGAATATATTTCAAATGGCGCCAAGGATACATTTTTGGATAATATTCGTATTCTAATCCATGAATAGTCACTACTGAATTTTGCGGATGAATTAAAGGCAGCACATGCACTGGGATAAAAAGAACATCTGGCTTTCTCATTTTCATTTCTGCAGATAATCTAATTTGCGTCCACATTGGCAAAGGCCATTTTAAATTATGACGGCTGTATAAAACAACTTGATGCCCTCTGCTTTCTGCCAACAAACTCAAACGATTAACTAATTGGCTAGTATATTCTTCTACTCCGGTTTTAGGTTTTTTAAATGCAGCTTCAGCATTAATACCAATCAACATAAAAAGTTATTTTTTGGACATGATGCTTCTTTTGTAAATCTCTAAATGTTCCAAAGCCAGGCCAGTCCCTTTAGCTACGCACAAACAAGGATCTTTGGCTAATCGGCAAGGTACTCCGGTTGCTTCCGTAATTAATCTATCCAAGCCTTTAAGTAAAGATCCACCGCCGCTCAAAACCATTCCGCCATTAATAATATCCGCAACCAATTCCGGTGGCGTTTCTTGCAATACGCTTTTGATAGCCTTAATAATTTCCTGCAGTTCCTCGGAAATACTTTCAGTTATTTCATTGCTTTTAACTTCAATTGATTTTGGCAAGCCGTCTAGCAAACCACGGCCTTGGATTTTCAAAGAATCTTCCTGTTTTTGCAAAAGAGCATTACCAATTTTAATTTTAATTTTTTCGGCAGTGCTTTCACCAATTGCCAAATTATATTCTTTCCGGATATATTCACTAATAGCTTGCGAAATTTTATCTCCGCCTATTCTAGCTGAAGCGCAAGAGACAATGCCACCTAAAGAAATAACAGCCATCTCTGAAGTGCCACCTCCAATATCAACAATCATTTGCCCATTAGCCTCATTTATTGGCAGACCAGCGCCAATAGCTGCCAGAATTGGCTCTTTAACAACATAAGCATTTTTTGCTCCGGCTTTAGTTGCTGCCTCAATAACTGCTCTTCTTTCGGTAGAAGTAATGCCTGCCGGAACTGATATCATTACTTCTGGCCGGAAAAATTTCATCTTTCCTAAAACTTTTCTGATAAAATAACGAAGCATTGCTTCAGTTACCCGATAATTAGCAATAACTCCATCTTTCAGAGGGCGATAAACCGTAATAATCTCTGGCGCCCGGCCTAACATATTTTTAGCTTCATTACCTATAGCTAAAATTCTGTTATCTTCAATTGAAACAGCTACTACTGTAGGCTCATTAATAACTATCCCTTTTTTAGAAAGGTATACCAGAGTATTAGCTGTGCCTAAATCTATGCCTATTTTTTTCATATTTAATTATTAATTCTTTTAATATCGGCACCTAATTCTTGCAATCTTCCCTCAATATTTTCATACCCTCGGTCAATTTGATAAATATTTTCAATAATTGATTCTCCTTTAGCAATTAAAGCAGCAATTAGCAAAGCAATACCTGCTCTAATATCAGGGCTGATCATATAACGGCCCTGCAATTTAGTAGGTCCCTGGATAATAACCCTGTGCGGATCAGCCATGATAATTTTAGCTCCCATTTGATTCAAAGTATCGGTGTAAAACAAGCGTCCTTCAAAAATAGTTTCATGAATCAAAGAAACACCTTTGCTTTGTGTCATCAAAACAGTAAAAGGTGCCTGCAAATCAGTAGGAAAGCCTGGATATTCATGAGTTTTTAAATTAGTAGATTTTAACCTAAAAGGAGGTTTAATTTTAACATAATCTTTGCCTATTTCTAAATTAACTCCGACTCTTTTTAAAAAACTCCAAAGAACTTCTAAGTGGTTTGGCTCAAGGCCGCTTATTTTAATCGGGCTATGACTAGCAGCTCCCAAGATAATGAAGCTGCCTGACTCAATTCTGTCTGGAATTATTTTTGTTGAAACGCCATTTAAAGATTTAACTCCTTCAATCTCAATTGTCGGCGTGCCGACACCTTTAATTCTAGCGCCAGCTTTATTAAGAAAATCAGCCAAAGAGACAATTTCCGGCTCGCAGGCGCTATTCTTTAGAATAGTTTTTCCTTCTGCCATAACTGCTGTTAGAATCATTGTCTCAGTAGCCGTAACACTTATTAAAGGGAAAATAAATTTGGTTCCTTTTAATTTTTTAGCAGTTAAATGATATCCTTCCTTATTTTCTCTAACTTTAGCGCCAAATGCTTCAAAACCATCTAGGAAAATATCACGCGGCCGCTGGCCGATAACACATCCCCCTGGACGAGGCAAAAAGACTTCTCCTTTTCTGACCAAAAGCGGTGCTGCCATTAAAATAGACCCTTTTAATCTCTGGCTGATGCCTGATTTTAAGTGAACATTTTTTATATTTTTCGTTTCAACTCTATAGATAGAAGGCGAAATATTATCAATATCCGATCCGGCGTTTTTCATTAAATCTAAAAGGCAAAAGACATCTTCGATTTGCGGAACATTAGAAATTGTAAAATTTTTATTGCTTAAAAGAGAGGCCGCTAAAATTTTTAAAGCAGCATTTTTTGCTCCTTTAACTTTAATTTCTCCCTGGAGGAGCTTGCCGCCTTTAATAACAAATCTTTCCATGATATTTATATCCTAAACTAATTTATCTGATTTTACAAGAAGGAGAATAAATTGACCATTGCCAATAACTCTACTATAATCATAATATGAGTCAGCGTAGCCGAAAAATTCTTCTTTCTTTAGCAATTATTTTTTTTATCCTATTTACTCCGGTAATTCTTTTTTATGCCTGGGGGTATAGCTTTGATTGGCAAGAAAAAAAACCGGTTTTAACCGGCGCTCTTTATCTTAGGTCTGTTCCTAAAGAAGCTGAAATTTTTATTAACGGCAAGAAAAAAGGAGAAACTCCTGCTTTTTTAAAACATCTTCTTCCTAAAGAATACCAAGTAGAAGTAATTAAAGAAGGTTTCCATCCTTGGCAAAAAAAATTAAAGATAAAATCAAAGTTGGTTACTGAAGTAAAAAATATTCTTTTAATACCTTCCTGTATTGATTTTGAGATAATTCGGGAAAATTTAGAAAAAGATTTTTATTTAGCAGATTTTTTAAATCAAAATAAATATTCCGCTAATTTCTTTTTACAAAAACCAAGTTATATTCTTTATAAAAAAAATGCTGATGATTTATCTCAACAGCAAATTAATTTAACGCCTTTGCCTGAATCAGAAAATTATCAAATTATTATTTCTCCCCAAGAAAAAATAGCTGTTCTGGATGAGAAAGGAAATCTTTATCTATTTAATCCCGAAAACAAGATTTTTGAATTAATTAGCGGCAAGGTTAAGCAAGCCGTTTTTTCAGATGAAGGAAAGTTGCTTTATTTTACTTCTTCCGAGATTTGGATTTACCATTCAGAAAATAATTTTTGCCAACTCGCTACTCGCTTATCTCAGGAAATCCAACAAGCTATTTTTTATAATGAACATCACGTCGTCTTTTCGACAAAAGAATCAATCCAAATTATTGAAATTAACCAAGAACAAGGAAATATTACTGAGTTATTTAAATTTGGCACAGATCAAATAATATATACTTCGAAAGAAAAATGTTTCTATTTAGTTAGAAAAGAAAAATTACTAAAATTTTCTCTGAACACAAAATAAATTATCTCTTTCTCCATTGTGGAGCTCTCCTGGCTTTTTTCAGTCCAGGTTTTTTTCTTTCTTTTTTGCGGGAATCCCTGCTGAGATAACCAGCTCTTTTTAATTTTTTTGAGAAATCAGAATTAAATTTAACTAAAGCTCTTGAAAGTCCGTGGCGAATAGCCTCTGCTTGGCCCTTCATGCCGCCACCTTTAACTTGAGCTATTACCTCAAATCGATTAATCGATTTCATTCTTCTTAATGGAGAAACTACTATTTTTTGCATTTCTTCCAAAGAGAAAAAATCAGTATAAGGCTTACTGTTAATAATTATTTTGCCTTCTTCTTTTTCAAAAGGAGAACAAGTAAAAAGGCGGATGCGAGCAACTGACTCTTTGCGTCTGCCAACTGCTTGGCAATATGTTTTGAGCGTTTTCTTTACTTTCTTAATTGGTTTTTCTTTAATATTTGCCATTTAATTATTTTATTTCTTCTTTGTATAATGTTAATCTTTTAATCATTTTGTCTCTCAGTTTATTTTTAGGCAACATTCCGTAGACTGCTTTTTTAATAACTTCGCGAGAATCTTTCTCCATCATTTTTTCCAAAGGAATTTCCTTTATTCCTCCTGGATAACCAGAATGATGAGCATAAATTTTCTGCTTCATTTTTTTCCCAGTAACTTTTATTTTGTCTGTATTAATTACCGTTATCTCTTTTCCTTTATCAAGATATGGCAAAAAGTCAGGATCATTTTTCCCGCGTAATAAACAAGCTATTTGCGTAGCCATTCTGCCTAATATTTGATTTTTTGCATCAATAATCATAATAAATTATTTTACTAATTCGATGACTGCCATTTTAGCGTTATCCCTTTCTCTTGGATTTAATTTAATAATCCTAGTATAACCACCTGCTCTTTGCTGATAAGCTGGACCAATTTGGTCAACTATTTTCTTTCTTGCCGCTGGAGTTAAATAACGCGATAATTGCCTAATTTCAGATAATTTATTTTCAGAATTAGCTTTTCTTCCTTTGGTAATTAGTTTTTCGACAAAAGGTCTTAATTCTTTAGCTTTTGCTTCGGTTGTAATAATTTTTTCTTTCAATATTAAATTAGCAGCTAAACTTTTCAGTAAAGCCTTCCTTTGATCTCTCTCTCTGCCTAATTTTCTTTGTTTTTTACGATTACGCATTATTTTTTAAGAGTTAAGCCAAATTTCCCCAAACTTCTCCTGATTTCGGTAATTCCCTTTTTGCCCAATCCTTCCAATTCCTTTAAATCATTTTCACTCTTTCTAATTAAGCCTCCGACTGTTTTAATTTTAGCCGCAACAAGCGAAGAAGTGACTCGTGGAGATAAATTTAAATCTTCTATTTTTATTTTAACAATTTCTTTTTCAGTTTTTTCTACTTTATTTTTTTTATCTTTTTTAACCTTTTTCTCTTTTTTTACAGAAACTATTTTTTTTGATTCTTTTTTATTTTCTTGGATTAAAGTAAAAATTTTAAAATGGTCAACTAGAATTTTTGATGCTTTTAAGAAGGCATCTTTGGGAGAAATAGTTCCATCTGTCTCTATATTTATTTTCAACTTATCATAATCAGTCCTTTCGCCTACGCGCATATTGTCTATTGAGTAATTAACTTTTCTGACTGGGCTGAAAATAGCATCAATAGCAATTTTCCCCACCTCCAATTTATTTTTCTTGCGTTCTTCAGTTGGCAGATAACCTAGGCCAGGCTCTACCTCTATTTCCATTTCTAATTCTGCTTTTTTGTCGTTTAAAAAAGCAATATGAGCATCTTTGTTAATTATTTCCAATAAAGAGCCTGTCTTTATTTTTTCTGCCTTTATTTCTTGTTCGCCTTTTGCTTTTAAAGTAGCTGTTACCGGTTTATCTGTATGCAGCTTGAATCTGATTTGCTTAAGATTAAGAATAATTTGGACAACATTTTCCGAAATATGAGGAATAGTTGAGAATTCATGCTGGACTCCTTTAATCTTTACACCAGTAATGGCCACTCCCGGCAAAGAAGAAAGCAAAACTCTTCGCAGGGAATTTCCTAGGGTAGTTCCATAACCAGGATAACAAGCTTCTATTTCAAAAGTCGCTTTATTATCTTCGCTTTTAATAATTTTTGGTTTAGATGGTAGAGTAAGCATATTAATAATTTTTTAATTAATTTTAAAAACTTTAATTTATCTTGAATAGTACTCAATAATCATGCTGATATCGCTGATTTTTTCCATATCTTCTTTTTTAGGATGACTTTTTATTTCTCCTTCCATTTTTTCTTTATCCAAGGAAAGCCATTCAGGAGTTTGATATTTTTTTAAAGATGTTTTTAGATCAGAGAAAGGTCCTTTTGCCAAACTTTGCTGTTTAATTTTAATCATATCTCCTTTTTTAACTTGATAAGAAGGAATATTTGTTTTACGGCCATTAACTAAAATATGGCCATGACTGACTAATTGGCGGGCATTTTTGCGAGAAGGAGACCAGCCTAAACGAAAAACAACATTATCTAAGCGTTTTTCTAAAAGATTAATAAAAAGCTCTTCCTTGTCTCCTTTGCGATTAATAATCTTAGCTGAATAATTTTTCATTTGTTTTTCCGAAATGCCATAGCTATATCTAATTTTCTGTTTTTCAATTAATTGTTTGCCATATTCAGAGACTCTTCTTCTTAAAGATTTTCCGTGAATTCCTGGAGGATAAGGCCTTCTAGTCATTGGACATTTTTGGCCAAAACAACGCTCTCCTTTTAAAAAGAGTTTTTGTCCGGCTCTTCTACATTTTTTACAATCGTTAGTAATCATTTATTTAGACTCTTCTTGGCTTGCGTGGACGACAGCCATTATGGGGGATAGGAGTAACATCTTTAATTGAACTTATTTCTAATCCCTGATTAGCTAAAGCTCTAATAGCTGATTCTCGACCGCTGCCTACTCCTTTAACAAAAACGCTTACTTCACTTAAGTTTAGATTCTTAACTTTTTCTAATAAAGAATCAACTATCCGAGAAGCAGCAAAAGGGGTAGCTTTTTTAGGCCCCTTAAAACCGAGATGACCAGCGCTCGACCAGGCAATGACATTACCATTAATATCAGTTAAAGTAATAATGGTATTATTATATGTAGATTGGATATAAATTTTTGCCTGATTTAAGCTTGCGCTTTTCCCTTTTTTTTCTTGAGAATAAACTTTTTGAGAAGCTTTTTTTTCAATGGCTTCTCTTTCTTCGGTTTCTTTTAAAATCTCTGCTTCAGTTTTTTCAATAACTCTTTTTTTACCCATAATATTTTATGTTTTTTCCGGAGCTTTTGATCGCCCGCTGCCAATAGTTCTTCTTAAATTTCCCCTGACTGTTCTTGTATTTACTTTAGTTTTTTGTCCGCGAACAGGCAAGTTGCGAATATGGCGAGTTCCCCGATAGCATTTAATATCTTTAAGTCTTTTAATATTCATCATCTTTTCTCTTCTCAAATCGCCTTCCACTTTATAATTTTCTTCAATTTCTTTTCGGAGAAGATTCATTTCTTGGGTAGATAAATCCTTAGCCCTTTTATTTGGATCTATGCCTGTTTTAGTTAAAATTTTACTACTTAAAGAATTACCTACTCCGTAAATATAGGTAATGGCTATTTTTATTGGTTTATCTTCTGGAATATTGGCTTGAGCTATTCTAAGCATATTTATCCTTGCCTTTGTTTGTGCTTCGGATTTTTACAAATAACATAAACTCGCCCCTTGCGACGGACGATTTTACAATTTGCACAAATTTTTTTTACGGAAGCTCTTACTTTCATTTTTCTCTATAAATAATCCTTCCCCTATTTTCATCATAAGGGCTAATTTCTACTTTTACCTTATCTCCAATAAGTACCCGAATAAAATTCAGGCGCATACGGCCTGAAAGGTGAGCTAAAATCTCTTTTCCATTATTGAGCTTAACTTTGAAGCTAAGGCCAGGAAGGGTTTCGATAACTACCCCCTCTTGAATATTTTTTTCTTGTGGTTGTATCACTTTTAAACTATATTAAATTATAAAACAAAATTAGTCAACCTTTTTTTAGTCGTAATTAATTTCTATATTAATCTTGTCATTTTGTCTAGGGATTTTTTTGACCCAAAAAGGCCAAAGGGTAATTTTACTTTTTTGGATTTCCGGACAATGAGACAAGTATTCTCTAACTTCTATTTCCCCTAAACCAGCCAAATCTTCTTTTAATTTATTGACATCTATCTTATATCCGATCAATTCTTTTACCCCTAAAACAAATGAGGCATCTTCTTCTTCCCAATCAATAATGGCTTCTTCAGGCCAATTAATCTTTTGCGTTTGATTAACAAGTATTCTATCTTGGGAAATTTTAGAATTTAAATTAAAATCTACTATCTTTCTTAAATCTTCTTGATTAAAAACTAAAGCTTTTACAATAACAGTCACGCTCCCAGTAAATTTATCCGATTGCTCTCCTTCTTCTTTATTAAAAGACACTTCGCTTATTTCTTTTTTAAATCCGCCTTTTATTATTTCCCTTCCTTCTGGCACCTGTTCTTTTAGCGACTCTTCTAACTCGTTTCCTAGCTGATCAGTGAATTCTTTTTCTGCTTCTTCTAAATCTTCTTTAGAAACTACGGTTACTTTCTCTTGTGATCCGCCGTCCATTGATGAATTAGATTTAGCATAAAAGCCAGCGTACTTAGATGACCCCTTAAAGCCGGGAATAGTAAAGTTGCTTGGCCCAATATTATATTCTTTTCCAGGCTGATCAGCAGTTACTTCCACTTCGATTCCTTGAGGAATAATTTTACCTTCTTCAATTTTTGCTCCTGGAACAGTGATGTTTTCTGATATTCGGAAAATTTTTCCCTCATCTGACATAAAGCGAGTAGTTGCTACGAGAGTTTGTGGTACAGAGCTATATTCATTATAGACAGTCAATAAGCCTTTAGCTTTTTGGTTTAATTGCTCTTCTCCAGTAGCAGTAAATTCTTTTTTCTCTGTTTTTTCTATCCTAATCTCTTCTAAAGGAACTTCATTTGTTGATTCGTTAATTTGAGAGAAAGAAGTGCTTCCTTTTAATTCTAAATTAAAATCTATTTCTTCGGTTTTCGGAGAAATTGTTATTTTACTTTTAGGAAATGCCAGATAGACTACCGAACCGCCGACAATTAATCCCAGAATAATAAAAGCAAAAAAGACTTTGGGCCATTTAGAGGAGGAAGACTTTTTAAAAAGTTGCTCGCTAGCCTTTTTTTCTTCTTCGGTATAAATTTTTTCCTTAGGAATTTGTTCTTCAGTAATAATTGGTTCAGCTTTTTCTGTTTCTATCTTTTTCAAAGAAGCTTTTCTTCTTTCTGATTCTACAATATCAGCCATTCTTTTGGCTGTATTCTCCCTTATTTTTTCTATCTTTTTTGGATAAATTCCCGCCGGATAGTTAAAATCATCTTTTCCCCCTTTTTCAATGCTTAATTTAGCTACTAAATCATTAATTAAGTCTTCTTTTTTAACTTCCTTTTTTTCTTCTTTTTGAGCAATAAACTCAACTGGAAAATCACCTTCTCTTTTAACAGAGAAACCAATTCTTTCGGCTGCTTCTCCTTCAATTTGATCCGGCAGAATTAAATTAACTTTCTTATTCATGTTGTCAGCTTCTCTTTTAAGTAATTTTAGATTAATGGAGCTTTGGCAAAGCTGAGCGCCTGGCGGAATTATTAAATTGACCTCTTGGCTTTCAGATTGCATAAGGCGATCAATAATTGAAGTAATTTCTTGGTCTGATTCGATAAAAATATTTTCCATATTAAAATTATATAATTAACGCATTATTCTTATTACTTTAGAAACAAGTGAAGGTAATGTTTTTTTCTCTTCAGCATTCATTTCAATAGATAAACCAACTAAAGCTCCTGGGGTAATTTTTTCCAAGCCAGTCAGCATCTTTTCATTATCTTTAATTCCATTTATTTGCGAAAGATTTAAAAACTCAACTTGAATTGGACTGATAAAAGGAATTCTCTTTTTCCATTCTTTAGCTACGGCTTCTCTTTTTAAAATATCTTTTAATCCAGGAAGCAGGCCGCCGCCGCCGCAAATTAAAAATAGGGAAGGGAAAAATTCAGCCCCTGAAGAATTTTCATCTATTCCTTGGGCAAATTCTTCTAGGGCTAGGCCAATTCCTTCTGCCCAAAAGATCATATCCTTTTTTAAAATATCCCTAATTCGATTTTTGGTTGTTTTGCCTATTTCTTGTCGGGAATATTCTATCTTAATATCCTCAGCTTCTTTAAAGCTAATTCCTAATTCTTGAGAAAGGCGCTTAGTAAAAGTTCTTCCCGCTAAAGCAAAGCTTTTAATTCCTTCTATTCTTCCTTGTCTAACTAAGGCTACATCCGTAGTCCCTCCGCCAATATCAATAAAAATTGCTCCTATTTCCCGAGAGAATCCAGAAGTTCGACTAAGAGCATAAGGATCAGCAACAACCGACATTAAATCTAAATTTAGTCTAGAAGCAATATTTTCAACAGCTCCTAAATGGACTAATGGACCGTAAATATTAAAAATGCTTAGAAAGATTTCCTTGCCTTGAAATCCTAGCGGGTTAGTTACTCGATGTCCATCAATACGAACTTCTTCTATTCTAGCCGTCAAAGGCTTTATTTCAATTTCAGAGTGCCCAGTTTCCCAGGCTAATTTTTTTCTCACTTTATCAAAAGCTCTCCATTGAATTTTCTGAATAATATTCTGTAATTCAACCAAACTAATTTTTTCTTGCGGATCATTTCGCTGGTAAACAAAATTAGTCGTGAAACCTTTAATAAATTCTCCGCTGATTCCAATAATCGCTTGCTGAGGTTTTAGGCCGGCTTTTTTAACTGCTTGTTCAATAGCTCCTTGGCAAGTTAAAGCTACTCCTTTAATATCAGTTACCGCTCCGCCTCTCATTTGCTCTGGTATTTGTTTTTTAAAGCCAGTGCCGACAATTAATCCATTCTCAGCCTCTTCTTTACTTACTTTAAAAATTATTGCTTTAGCTAATTCAGTACCAATATCTAAAGCTAAAAGATAATTTTGCTTAGCTTTATTTTTCTTTCCAAAAACAGACAGATATTTTTTAAAAAAGTTATCTGTTTTTTCCATGACTGTATTTTACAATAATCCGGCATTTAAGGCAAACCTGATTCAACTATCTTTTATTCTAAAATTGCTTTAATTCTTCTTACGCCAGCACTGCTTGATTGTTCTTTTTTAATTTTAAAATGTCCTAATTCTCTAGTTGATTTAACGTGCGGACCTCCGCAAATTTCCAAAGAATAATCGCCTATTGAATAAACTTTTACTTTCTCGCCATATTTATTTTTAAAAAAAGCCTTAGCTCCAGATTTAATTGCCTTTTCTTTATTCATTTCTTCGCATTTTATTGGCAAGTCTTGTTCAATTTTTTGATTAACAATATTTTCTACTTGTTTAATTTGTTCCGGAGTCATCTTGTCCGAATAGGAAAAATCAAAGCGGAGCCTTTCTGGATTAATATCTGAGCCCATTTGCCTTACTTCATTTCCCAAGACATCTTGTAAGGCTTGATGTAAAAGATGCGTAGCCGTATGAAGCCTTTTAACTTTTTCTTGATCTGCTTCTGAAAAAATTCTAGTCTCTCCTAATCCGTGTCCGCCAAATTTTTTTTCTGCCCCGACTCGGCTTAGTTTTTGATGTTTTTGATAAGCTTTTTCAAAACCTTTTTTGTCTATTTTTAATCCTTTCTTGTCTGATAAATCTTTAATCATTTCTAAAGGCAAGCCGTACGTGGAAAAGAGGTTAAATGCTTCTTGACCGCCAATATCTTTCTTGGCAATTTTCTCAAAATGCTTAATGCCTTTTTCTATTGTTTGGCTAAATTTTTCTTCTTCTTTTTGAATTACCTCCAGAATATTTGCATGTTTTTCAGCTAATTCCGGATAATTATCTTTATAAATTTCAATAACTTTTTCTACCAAAGGATAAAGAAAGTCTTTTTCTAATTTCCAAAATCTTCCCTGTCCAATAATCCTTCTCAGAATCCGGCGGAGAATATATCCTTGCTCAACATTAGACGGAAGAACACCATCAGCAATTAGAAAGCAGACAGCTCGAAGATGGTCAGCAATAATCCTTTGCTTATTAATGTTTTCTTGCTGATCAGGAGCTATTCTCCTTACTTCTTCCATCAAAGGAAAAAACAGATCAGTCTGATAAGCAGATTCCTTATTCTGCAAAATAGCTGTTAATCTTTCAAAGCCAATTCCTGTGTCAATATTTTTTTGCGGCAGAGGGATATATTCGTATTCTAAACCATTCACTTTTTTGCGGTATTCCATAAAAACCAAATTCCAGATCTCGACAAAACGCCCGCACTGGCAATTTGGCCCGCATTTCTCTCCTAAAGAGCAAGCTTTGCCAGTCAAATCATAGTGGATCTCTGAGCAAGGTCCGCAAGGGCCAGTTGAAGCAACCGGACCCCAGAAATTATCTTTTGCCCCAAACGCAAAAATTCTTTCTTGAGGAATGCCTGCCTTAAGCCACAATCTAAATGATTCTTCATCTTTCGGAACATCTTTATCACCCTGGAAAATAGTTACCCAGAGTCTGTCTTTAGCTAAGCCGCATTCTTTAGTTAGAAATTCCAAAGCATAATTGATAGCTTCTTCTTTGAAATAATCGCCAAAAGACCAATTGCCCAGCATTTCGAAAAAAGTATGGTGAGTTTTATCTCCGACTTCTTCAATATCATTTACTCTAAAGCATTTTTGCCCTGAACAAGCTCTCTTGTATGGTGGCTTTATTTCTCCAGTGAAATAGGGGGTAAACTGCTGCATTCCGGCAGTAGTAAAAAGAACTGATTGATCATCAGGCAGTAAAGAAGAAGAAGGGACAATTTGGTGCCCTTTTTTCTTAAAAAAATCAAAAAATTTATGCCGAATTTCTTGAGAATTCATTATATTTCTTATTCTATCTTATTTAAAATCTTAAATCAAGAATAAAAAAGGCAGGCTTTTTCATTAGTCTGCCTTGTTTAAATTAATAAACGCTATGTCTGGTTGTCCCATGAGTCTCCCTATTTTTTAACATGTTAAAACATTCTTTTGCTTTCCCAGTTTCCCCCTCTTTCTTATGTTTTAATTCTAGAAGACAAAGTTTTAGACAGAAAGAGCAAATATCACCGGTCACCTCCCTTTTATCTGTAAACAACATACCCGTTGGCCTGCCACAAACTACACATCTAGATACAACCATAAATCTCCTCCTTTTTTTAAAATGTTAAAAGAACTTGAAAATTACTTATCGAATCTCTATTTTTCTTCTTTGTTTTTAGAAGCAGATAGAGACTCCTCGATAGCTTCTCTTAAACCTTTTAAATCAATTTCTTTTCTTATCTTTTTAGTTCTCATCGGCTGGAATTCTTGCTGAATAGCTTCTTTTAAAGAAATTTCTTTTTGCTCATTGTCTTTTTTTTCTATTTCTTTCTTTTCTTCTCTTTTTTCTGGAGATTTCTCTTCTAAATTTTTTCCTTTGGCTTTTTCTTCCCTAACTTCTTTCAGGCACTGCGGGCAATAAACTGGCCTAACCTGATCGGGCTTAAATTTAACCTTGATTTCCTTTCCGCAACGCGAGCAGCGAGCGTCATAAAGTTTTTCTTCCTCAGTATTCTCTCCTTTCAAATCTTCTTCTTTAATTTTCTTTTCAGTTTTAATAATTCCGCTCCATTTAGCAATTTTTTCTTCTATTTGCTTGCGCGAGCTGGCATATCTTTCTCGAGAGGTTTTGATAATTTTTTCACTATGGCCTTCCACGTTAGGAGAAAGAGGCGACAATGTTTTAGCCGAAAAAGGGCGGGAGGCAATTCCGTCAATCATTAATTTTAAATAAATTTGTGCAAAGTCTAAATTAACCAAATCTTGCGCTATAAATTCTGGAGCAAATTCTTTTTCTAAATATTCTGCGTCATAAGCGCCTACCCTGAAAGAGACTAAAGTGCCAACGTTGCCAAAAATAGCGTCTCTGACTTTTTCTTCCATCTGATTTATATACTGATGAGCTAGAATTAAATTTAAACGATACTTTCGCGCTTCAGAAAGAATATTAGCGAAAGATTCTGTAGCAAAATTTTGAAACTCGTCAACGTAAAGATAAAAGTCATTTCTTTCTTCTTCTGGAATATCTACCCGACTCATTGCCGCTAGTTGAAGGCGCGTAATTAGCATTGCTCCAAGGAGAGCTGAATTGTCTTCGCCAATAGAGCCCTTTGAAAGATTCATGACCAAGATTTTTTTCTCGTCCATAATCTTCCTGATATTAATGGCTGATTTAGTCTGACCAACAATGTTTCTAATTAACGGCGAAGTTAAGAATTGGCCTACTTTATTTTGAATAGGGGCAACTGCTTCAGCCATAAAGCGATCCGGATACTTAGTAAATTCTTCTGTCCAGAAGCTTCTAACTACTGGATCTTCTACTTTAGTAATTACTTTCTGGCGATATTCTTTATCAGTCAGTATTCTCATAATACCCAGCAAAGTAGAACTCGGATATTCCAATAATGCCAGAATAGCATTTCTTAAAAGATATTCCAAACGCGGCCCCCATGTTTCCGCCCAGATTTTTTTAAAAACTCCGATTAAGCCAGAAGCAATTAAATGACGGTGTTCAAGATCAACTTTTTCAATAGCGTTAAAAGCAATTGGGTAATCTAAGTCAGCCGGATTGAAATAAATTACATCATTTATTCTAGAGGCTGGTACAAAATTCAACATTTTCTGGGCAAATTCTCCATGAGGATCAACTATGCCTATTCCTTTGCCTGCCTTAATATCTTGAATAGCCATATTTTCCAACAGGGTTGTTTTTCCCATGCCGGTTTTTCCGATAACGTAAAAATGCTTTCGGCGATCAGACTTTTTAATCCCAAATTGCTGTTGTTGATTGCGGAAATTAGTTTCAGCAAAAAAATTTATAGAATCCATATTATTATTTATTCTGTTGGTAGGCCGACTGGCGGCTCTGATTTTTTAGCTTCTACTTTAGGAGACAGCGGAGCCTTAACAACCATTGAAGGAAAGTGGTAAAGGCTAGCTAATTCTTCAATATTTAGAATAAAAGGCTTGCTCCTAATAAAAAACCAATTAAAAATTGGTAGCCTTTCAAAGACAAGGGGTTTTAAGTAAGAAATATGATTAGAGTACTGGACAAAACTTCTTTTTTTATAATCAGCCAGCAATCTTTTTTTGCGGTAAGCTTCTCTAATCTTTTTTCCTTGAATTCCATAGCTAATTTTCGTTCCAGTTTTTCCGTTTGGTTTAAAGCCGTTAAGATCTTGAATATTATACTGTTTAATGCAGCCGAAGAACATCGGCACATTAGGCACAACCGAAAATACGTCAGTTTTCCCCAGATAAATAAAACGAATAATTGTTTCAAAACCGATTTTGCTTAATTTATCTTCTATTGCTTTAACCCTATCTGCTTCTCCTCTAGTCATCCACAGAAGAAGATTTTCATCAGGAGATTGTTTTGTTTCATCATCTTTAGATTCTAAAAGATTGCCAGTAGCTAATTGATAAGCTGCTTCTTCCGTTGTCTTTTTCCAAGCAGACATCTCTTTGCTAATTGGTCCAGCTCCTTTTTTAGGAGTTTTTCTATTCAACATTTTATTAATTAAATCTTCACCGGGCTTTTTCCATTCATCTAAAAGCGGCCTGATTAAAATCTGAACCCAGACTTGTTCGCCAGGCTTTACCTTGCTCATTGTCTCGAGCAAAGAAGAAAGAGGATCAACTCTTTGCTCTTCAAGAGTAATATCTTGCGAAAAGTAACGATAAGTCCTGATTGGATAAGCTTCATTATTAACCGGGATTAATTCTGTTCCCCACATATTATAATCTTTGTTCGGAACATTATCGGGAATTGAGTAAACATAATCACCGACCTCTTTAATCTCTGTTTCTGGATATTGGGCGTAAATTTGGGCCTCTACTAAATCGCGAAGATTGGCTAGCGTTCTGATCAAAAAATGCATTTTGCCTTCTTGGCTGATTATTTCCAGACTAAACCAAGGCTGAGTCTGTCCTCCCAGAAACCATTCGCCAAGATTAAGCGGACTTTGCGCGCCATGCAAACCAGCAAAGAACTGTTCCATTGATTGAGGAGTTTTAATAACGTCTCGTGGAGGAATAATTTCTAATAAAATCCAATTTAGATTTTGGATAAATTGATCCCTTTTATATTTAATCCACAGATCTTTGATTAGCCACAAAAGTAAAAAAGGAACATAAATCCACCATAGAGATAACAGAAAAATAAAAATAGAGAATAATAAATCAGTAATAAAGGAAAGATAATATGACATAATGCTACCATTCTCACCTAAGCGAAAATGGAAAATATATAATTATTTTTAAAAAGAATTTAAATTTATTTTATTTTATAATTCCCTTCTTGATCACGCATAAAATACTGCCGATTCTGAAGGTTAATCAGCACAGTATTAGGTTTGACAATTTGCGTCTTTAAAATTTCTTCCAAAATTTTTTCTTTAGGCAAAGGTCCGTTTTTTTCTAAAAGCTGTTCAATTTTTTGCCTGACTGTTCCTGGCTCATAGCCCCATTCTCTTAAAGCATAAGTGCCGCGTCCGACTAAGATGAAACGGTTGTCTTTGATCAATTCATTATGAATAGTTTGGTCTTTAGCAACCCGTACGCCTAATCCAGATTGATTAATAGCCTGGGCAACTTCCCTAAAATGCAACGGCTTATTTTCTTGTTTAAAAATAATATAGGCTTTGTCTTTAGCGCCTCGCGGATTAATTTCCGGCCAATGAGTTAAGCCAAAATCACCTAGATTATTCTGGCTAATTTTTTTCGTAACATCTAAATAGGAATAAAGAGCTTTTTCTGATAGATCAAAATTATTTTCCTTAAAAAAGTCAAAGATATTTTTTAAATTAAGCAGCTTTTTTTCCTGAGATAGTTTTTTAACTATTAAATCAATACTTTTTTCCGCTTTTTTAAATGATTCTTGAGAATTAGTCCAGAGAGGATAAAATTTTTCTGTTTCTACTAAACGATGATAAGAATCACCTAAGAAAAGAATAAAAAGAATATCTCCGCAATAAGCACCCGGACATTTTCCTCCTGAAAGAGAAGATATTAATCTTTCTTCTCTGATAACTCCGCCTTCTCTTTCTAGAAAATTATCAATAGATGAAAAAGCCGGCTTAAAAAGCTCTATTTTTTTAGAATTCTTGAAATAAGAAAAAACGGCTTCCTCTATTTGTCGAACCCGCTCCCTAGTAATATTATATTGTTGACCAATAGCTTCTAAAGTTTTCTTTTGTCCGTCACCTAAACCAAAACGCAAGCTGATTATTTGCCTTGTTCTGAGATTAGGAATTTCTTTTAAACTTTTAGAAACTAATTGATGGTATAGAGAAGCTCTTTTTTGCATAAAAATTATTCTCAGTAATTATTTAAATAAATCTTAACACATTATTTATCAACAGTCAATTATTTAAATGAATTTAAGATTTTCTTCTTTTTTGCCAAGAGACAACTAAAGAAGCTGTTATAAAGATAGAAGAGTAAGTCCCGACAATAATTCCAATAATTAGCGCTAAAGCAAAATACTTAATACTTGCTCCGCCCAAGAAGAAAATTGCCAAAAGGACAAAAAGAGTAGTCAAGGCCGTATTCAAGCAGCGAGATAAGCTTTGGTTAATGCTCTGATTGATAATTTCAGAAAAATCTGTCCAATTTGTCTTAATTAAATTTTCTCTTATCCGGTCAAAAACAACAATACTGTTATTTACTGAATAGCCTAAAATAGTCAAGAAAGCAGCTAAAATAGGCAGGCCAATTTCTACTCCTTGCAAATATCCCATAAGAGAAAAGACGCCTAAGGTAATAAAAACATCATGAAATAGAGCAATCAAAGCAGCTAAGCCGTATTTCCAGGAAGCAATCGGCCCAGAAACTTTTCGAAAAGCCCAAGCAATATACAGAACGATCAGCAGCAAAGCAATTGCAATAGCCCAGATAGCTTTTTTCTTTAATTCTCCGCTGATAGCTGGGCCAATTGATTCAAATCTTTTCTCTTCTATTTGCTCTCCGCCAAGTTTATTTAAAATTTGCTGATGTGTTTCTTCGTTGATATCTTTTAATCTTAAAATTAATCCTTGATCGCCAGTCGATTGCAAGAGAACTTGGCCCAATTCTAATTCAGATAATTTTTCATTAACTTCAGCATTAGAATATCTTTCTCCTAAAAATTCAACTTCCATTAAAGTTCCACCAGTAAAATCAATTCCTAAATTGAGACCCCACGACAGCAAACCAAACAAGCTTCCTAAAATTAACAAAGCTGAGAAAGAAAAATAAATTTTACGATAAGAAACAACTTCCATAAATTTTGATTATCCCCATAACCATTTTTTAAATTCTTCCTTATTTTTGACTACTATTCTCAAAAAATTCTTAGTTATTATTAATGCCGAAAACATGCTCAGCAACACTCCAATGCCAAGAGTTAAGGCAAAACCTTTAATTAAGCTTGTAGCAAAAATAAATAAGATAATACAGGTGATAATAGTTGAGAGACTGCCGTCTCTGATAGCAGGCCAAGCTCGATTAAATCCTTCTTCAACACTTCCCCCTAAGCTTTTGCCTTTTTGAATTTCTTCTTTTAATCGTTCGAAAATAAGGATATTGGCATCAATTGCCATGCCGACAGACAAAATAAAACCAGCAATGCCAGACAAAGTTAACGTAACTGGGATAATTTTAAAAATAGCTAAAAGAATAACAATATAGATAAGCAGAGCAAAAGCAGACATTAATCCAGGCAAGCGATAAAAGAAAATTATGAAAATTAAAATAATCAAAAATCCCCAAAAGGCAGCTTTCAATGATTGGTCCAAAGAAGCCTTGCCTAAGCTTGCCCCAACAGTTTGCTGATTAATTAATTCAATCGGCACCGGCAATGCTCCGGCATTAAGCCTCTGAACTAATTCTTTAGCTTCGTCTAAGGAAAAATTTCCGCTAATTTGCGCCTTTCCACCAGCAATAACTTCTTGGACTGTTGGTGCGCTAATAGGAGATTGGTCTAAATATATGGCTATTTGCTTGCCTACATTTTTTTTAGTAAGTTCTTCAAAAATTTTACTTCCTTCACTATTGAATTGCAAACTAACGCTCGGCTGATAAGTATTTTGGTCAAATTGAATTTGAGCATCTTCTAAAAATCTTCCAGTCAATTCGGTTCTTTGGTAATAAGGATCTTCAAATAAAATTGTTTGTTCTTCTGAATTTAATTCTTCGCCATTATTCATTTTCTTTTCAGCTTCTTCCTGGAGAGCGATGATTCTCTCTGTTTCTTCTTCGCTTTTTCTTTCCCGAAAATCAAGAGAAGGAGTTTGGCCGATCATTTCAATAGCCTGGGCGACATTCCTAATTCCAGCCAATTCAACAATTAGACGATAGTTAGAACCTGACTTATTAATCTGGACTACTGGCTCGGCTACCCCATAAAGATTAATTCGGCGCTCGATAACATCTCTGACTCCTTCCATTGCTTGATTCTGATTGCCTGACTCAATCTCAGATAAATCTGCTTGATAAACTAAATGAGTGCCACCTTGCAGATCGAGCCCTAGCTTAAAAGGAATATCAAAAAAATGAGGCAAAACCTCTGTGCCGATCTTTTGATTTAACCAATCTACCGGTTTATTCCAAATAGTTGGATAATCTAAAAAAACCGCTAGCAAGCCTAAAAAAATAATAAACACCACTAGTGGTCTAAATTTTCTTTTTTCTTTTTTTTGAGCGCTTTGCTCTACTTTTTTAGTAAAAATTCCCATAAAAGATATTATCTTATAATAATTAAATAATTAAATTAAGTAAATACCATTAATTATTTTTAGCCTGAATCATTTTTCTAAGTTCCTCCATAATATCATCCGGTATTGGAATTGGCTCGCCTTGAGGACTGACACCCGGATAGCGCCAAGCAGAGATCATCCTTTTCTTATTATTTTTAATTTGATACATCAGCCAAATTTCTGAAGGCTTTTTTGTGCCAGCCGGCTGCATGACAGCAATAGTGTCTAAAGCAATTCCTTTTTCTGTCCGATAAGGACTTTTCAAAATACGCCTTAATCTTCCTTCACTTATACTGTAATATTTCATCTTTTCCTTAATATGTAAAGTCCAATAAAAATTTTTATCATTTTTTGGCTCTTTTAAAAACATAAAAATAATTAAGATTTATTGATAAAGTTATGAGTAAGTATTTCGACAATTTTTCTTTTTGGCTGATTATCTGCTTGGCCAAAAGTATAATGATGGACTGCCGGCATTTTTTTAGAACTATCATGACTGATTGCCTTTGACTGATTAATATAAAAACCTATATGTTTGTGCGAGCCGTTTTTAAATTTTTTCTCCTGCCAAATTAAAATATTGCCTGGCTCTAATTTTTTCGTCTCTTGCCAGCCACTTTTTTTTAAATCTTTAACAAGTCCATCTACTGTGCTGTGCAGGCAAGAAATCAAATCGAATATTTTCAAAATGCTTGATACATAATAAGCGCAAGAAAGTTCGCCATTTTTTAAAATATCTTTTCCCTTGTCATTTTCTAGAATATATGCCTGCCGGAACATTTTGCTATTCCGGCTCTTCTCTATCATTGTTATATAATTTCGGTAATGAAGTATTTTTAAGGCCATTGCTATTTATCTTTTACTTCTTCGTAAGCTTTTTCCATTTCTTCTATCAGCCATTTATTGCCTGTTGCTTTTGCCAAAGGAATATTCAGTTCAACAGCTTCTCTTAAATGACGCTGCCAGCGTTCTCCGCGATCATTGCGAAAACGCAAAGAGCGGAGATTGTCTAGATAATCAACTGCTTTGATAAGCTTAATCTCTTCTCCAGATTGCATAATTTTCTCGCACTTCTCTTTCTTGCTTTCTTTATATTTTTCCCTAGTCATCATTTGGACAAAATACTTTATTTTATTGCCAAATTCTTTTTCAATTTCTTCAATAGTTACAGGTGTATCCTCAACTACGTCATGAAGCAAAGCTGCCGCAATCATTTCGCTATTTTTAATTTCTAAATTATAAATTAAAGAATTAGCCAAACGAATAGGATGAATGACATAAGGATCACCTTCATCGCGAGTCTGGCCTTGATGATTTTTTTTCGCAACAGCTAAAGCTTTTAAAATTTGCTGTTGATTAGCGTAAGGAATTTCTTTAATTTTTTCTTTTAATTTTTCTTCTTGAAAATTAAGATTTCTAAAATTATTCATAATTTTATTACCGACCGTATTTAGGATAGCAACAATTTTTATATTTTTTTCCGCTGCCACAAGGACAAGGATCATTCCGGCCAATTTTTTTATGTTTTTCTCCGCTAGAAGATTTTGCCAAATTTTGATACCTATTTAAAATAACTTGTTGGGGAGGGCTAGGCGTTGCCGGCGTCAGGCTTACTTTATAAATAGTGCTGACTAGAGCACTCTCAATAGATTCTAATAATTTGTGGAATAATCTAATTCCTTCATTTTTATATTCTACCAAAGGATCTTTCTGGCCGTAAGCTCTTAATCTAACGCTATCTCTCAAATAATCCATGTTTTCTAAATGGTTCATCCATAAATTATCGATAATTCGTAACAGAACAAACTTCTCAACATTTCTCATGTTTTCTTCTTTTAATTCTGCCTCTTTCTTCTGGTAAGCTTCTTCAGCTAATTTAGTTAAAGATTGAGAGATTTTATCCTTATCTTTAAATTTTCTCAAATCATCTTCTAAATTTTCTGGCACAGAAAAAATGCTTCTCATCGTCTCGCTTATTTCTTTATAATTCCAATTTTCTGCTTGCTGATCTTGGGTATGGAAATGAACAATTTTTTCAATTTCTTCTTTAATAGAATCTAAAATATCATCTTTAATATTTTTTTTAGCTAAAATTTCTTTTCTCTTTTTATAAATAGTCTCTCGTTGGCGGTTCATGACATCGTCGTATTCTAAAATGTGCTTGCGCAAATCAAAATTATATCCTTCAATTTTCGCCTGAGCTGATTCAATCGCTTTAGAAATAAATCCGCTTTCAATAGGCTGATCTTCAGGAACTCTTAAAGTTTTCATCATTGCCCTTACTCTATCGCCACCAAATATTCGCATTAAGCTATCTTCTAAAGAAACAAAGAATTGGCTAGAGCCAGGATCTCCCTGCCGGCCGGCACGGCCTCTTAGCTGATCGTCAATTCTTCTTGCTTCATGCCTTTCTGTGCCAATGACAAAAAGTCCGCCCAGATTAGCTACTTCTTCATGGCGTTTTTTCAAAGTGTCGCTGTCGCTATTTTTATCCCTGCCGCCCAAGATTATGTCGACTCCTCTGCCAGCCATATTGGTAGCTACAGTGACGGCTCCTTTTTCTCCAGCTTGCGCAAGAATTTTTGCTTCCTCTTCATGGTTTTTAGCATTAAGCAACTTATGGGGAATTCCTTCCCGTTTTAAATACAAAGAGAGCAGTTCGTTCTTTTCAATAGAGACGGTTCCAACTAAAACTGGCTGGCCTTTTTGGTGCCTTTCTTTAATTTCTTTGACAAGAGATTGAACTTTCCCTTTTTCTGTCCGATAAATACCGTCCATTAAGTCTTTCCTAATCATCGGCTTATGGGTAGGGATAACCATCACATCAAGGTTATAAACAATTTGGAATTCTTCTCTGGAGGTATAAGCTGTTCCGGTCATGCCGGCTAATTTCGGATACATTCTGAAATAATTTTGAAAAGTTATTGAAGATAAAGTGCGGCTTTCTTGCTGAACTCTAACTCCTTCTTTTGCTTCTAAAGCTTGATGGAGGCCTTCTGAATAGCGACGTCCCGGCATAAGGCGGCCAGTAAATTCGTCGACAATAATTACTTCATTATTCTTAACAACATAATCTCTGTCTTTTTTGAATAATACTTTAGCTCTCAAAGCTTGTTCTAAATGATGAACATAGCGAATACCGCCTTCTTCATAAATATTTTCCATTCCTAAAATCTTTTCTACCCGGCTAATACCATCTTCCGTCAAGGTAACCGCCCGCATCTTTTCATCAATATTATAATCAGCATTTTCTTTTAATTGAGGGACAAGACTGCTGAACTGCTGATACATCTTAGTTGATTCAGCGTCAGGAACAGAAATAATCAGGGGCGTTCTTGCCTCATCAATCAAAATGCTATCAACTTCGTCAATTATAGCAAAATAAGGTTCTCGCTGAACCATTGCTTCCAAAGAAGGCGCCATATTATCACGCAAGTAATCAAAGCCAAATTCGTTATTGGTTCCATAAGTAACATCTGCCTGATAAGCTTCTTTACGGGAAATCTCCCTTAAATTTTCCATCTCAACAGTTATTTCGTTTTTGTCTGGTTCTACTTGAGGATCAAAAATATACGCTTTTTCATGATTGATACAAGCGCAAGAAAGACCTAGTAAATAATAAATTGGGCCCATCCAGTTAACATCTCGACGAGCCAAGTAATCGTTAACTGTAACTACGTGGACCCCCTTACCAGCAAGAGCATTAAGATAAATAGGCAAAGTAGCTGCTAGGGTTTTGCCTTCACCGGTTTTCATTTCAGCTATTTTCCCTTGATGGAGAGCAATTCCTCCTAAAATTTGTACATCAAAATGACGCTGTTTTAAAGTTCTTTTAGCTGATTCTCTGACTAAAGCAAATGCTTCTGGCAGAATATCGTCTAATTTTTTATTTTCAGATAAATTTTTTTTTAAATCTTCCGTCTTGGCTTTTAACTGTTCATCAGACAAATGTTCAAGCCCAGATTCAAGATTATTAATTTCATCGACAATGCTCTGATTTTTTGTTATTTCTTTTTCGTTGGCATTGCCAAATATTTTACTAAATAAAGACATAATTAAATTAAAAAAGCAGCTTTTACTGCTTTAATTATAAAACGAAAAACGAGAAAGAGCAATCTTTTTTAGTATATAAAACAATTACATTGGGAGTCACAACTCTCTGTAATTGTTTTATTAAACTTATCTAAGCAAGAAAACTATTTTTTCTTTCTGGTAGTTTTTTTGCGGACAGTTTTTCTTTTGGGAGCTGCTTTTCTGCGAGTGGTAGTTTTTTTTCGAGGAGTTGCTTTTTTGCGAGTAGTTTTTCTCTTAGGAGCTGCTTTTCTAACAGTTCTTTTTTTAGTTGTCTTTTTGGCAGCTGTTTTCTTTCTTGTTTTCTTTTTCGTTGGCATTATTTTAAAAATATTTAATTTAAAAATTAAAGATAAATCCGACCTCCAATTTATCTCCTTATTTCTTTTTAAGAATATTTTTTACTTTTGACGAACGAAAACGAGCCAATGGATTAATTTGCCAGAATTTTTTCCAAGAGCGGGCACCGCGAATATTTTGCGTTTCTTTCTTGTCTTTATACTCTCTGATCTTATTTGCTAAATCATCCCTCAATAAATCAATGGCAGCATTTAAAGACTCTTCTGTTTTTTCTACTCTAATAAGGTCGCCATCAACACTTAAATTAACTTCTGCTCTGAATATTTCGCCCTGCCTTTGCCCTTGGGTAATTTTGCCTACTTCTACCTTAGCTTCTGTAAGCTCTGGATTAAATTTTTTTAAGAATTTTTTTAAACTGCCAATTTTACTTTCTACGTATTGCTTGATAGAAGGATTCAAATCTATATTAGTTGATTTAATAATAATTTTCATTTTTAAAAATTTTAATTAGCCAACTTAATTTAATAATAGCATAAAAAATATAATTAGCCAAATTAAAATCCAAGATATTGGATTTCTTCTTCGAGTTTTATTTCAAACTTTCGCCAAACTTCATTTTTAATTTTTTTAATTAATTGACTGACATCATTTGATCGAGCCCTGCCGAGATTAATAATAAAATTAGCATGCTTTTGCGAGACTTGCGCTTGACCGATTGTTAATCCTTTTAAACCGCAATCTTCAATTAATTTTCCGGCAAATTTCTCTGGAGGATTTTTAAAAATACATCCAGCCGAAGCATAGTTTATTGGCTGAGTTTCTTTTCTCTGCCTAATATATTTCTGAATCATTTTCTGGCTTTCTTGTGAATTTCCTTTTTGAAGTTTTAATTCAGCAGAAATAATAACATCATTTATTTTTTTAATATTCCTGACTGATTCTAAAATATTCTTATTAAAAGCGCTGGCCTGAACATTGATTGCTCCGCCGATAGTTCCCGGAATGCCAACAGCCCATTCTAAGCCAGTCAAAGAATTTTTAACTGATTCGGCAACTAAATTACTTAATAATGTTCCAGCGTCGCTGATAATTATATTTTCTTTTATTTGAAAATTTGATCCTTCTATTTTAATAACCAATCCGCTAAAGCCTTTGTCGTTAATTAATAAGTTGCTGCCGCCGCCTAAAATAAAATAAGGCAATTTTTTGCTTTGAGCAAAGTTTATTGCCTTATTAATGTCTTCTTCATTCTTAGCTATGCTAAAATATCTTGCCGGACCTCCAATTTGAAAAGTAGTATACGGAGAAAGAATAATATTTTCTTTCATTTTTATTACGCAGATTTTATTTCTGAGCCAACTTGATAATAATTTCTTTCCCAAGAGTTAATTAGATAAACCATTTCCCATCGATATCCTGAATTAATAAATTCTTCAGCAGTCATATTTAGCCAATGCCTATTTCCACTGGCATCTAATTGATAAACTTTAAAATCATTATCTGCGCGAACAAGCCAGCTGTCTTGATATTTTTCTAAAATTTCCGGTTCAACATCAATTATATCTTCCCATTTTAAATGACCATAATAGTTAAAAATTTCAGCAGTTTGAATCCATCTTTTATAATTGCCTTTAATAACATAAACTTTATAATCGTCTTTTGCTCGAAGCAAGCTGCCATCCCTATATTCAGATTGAGAAGAAGCATATGTGAAAGCATTAGCTAAAGTATCTTCATTCTCTTCGCCAACAACAGTAATATTCACCAGGCCAGCTGAATGTTTTGGCGCAGTAAAAATAATATTTTCATCATTAATAATTTCAAATTCATCTATTTCCTCTCCAGCAAAAATAATTTTATTTACTTGAGAAAAGCCAGCGCCTTGAATTTTGATTTCGTATCCGCCGTCAAGAGAACCACTTACTGGATAAAGATTATTAATAGCGACAATAGCCTTATCAATACTTGAGGCAGTAAAAGAAAATGAGGCTGAAGGCTCGTCGTTAGTAAATCCTTTCTCCTTATACTTATTAAAAGGAGCAATAATTAAAGCTTCATTGCTTACGCCAAATTCAGGAACATAAATTGTTCCCTGTTGATTAATTAAATTAATTGAGCCTATTGTCGGCTCATTTTCAGAATTAATGATAATATAAGGAACTTGGAAATCTGCTCGATTGCCTAATCCTTCAAAAACTAATTTAAAAGTATTTCGATTAGTTGAAGATTCCGTCTGTCTAAATCTATACCAATGAGCAGACCAATCTTTTACAATACTGCTTCGCGAAATAATTAAATCAGGAAAACCACTATAGCTAGCTGTATAGTCTGTATGAAGGTGAGCATAATTTAAGTTATCGTCAAGATAACAATACTTGTTCTCTGGTGTTATCTGGCAATTATTAAGATAGCTAGCAACAAGCCAATCTGTAAAAATATCAGAGAATTTTTCTGAATATCCTGAATCAGCTAAAGCTTGATTAATGCTTTCAATGCCAACTTTGTCATTTAGAGCCATTTTAGTTAAAAAGCTTTCTCCAAAATGATTTATTAGATAATGAAAAAAAACATTAATTACTCCATAATCAGCCAGCTTGTTTTTCCATTCAGTTAAAGAATCTGAAGGAGAATCTAAAAAGACGTCGACTCGATCAGCTAAATAGCTATTATTATAATTATCATTATATCCGCAGACAGTCGGTGCATATTCTGAGCGAGCTTCATTAAGCCAAACCTCTTCTTCTATTCCATGCAAGACAGTCTTTTGGTAAAAAGTAATTAAATGCTGAAATTCATGAGCCAGAAAAGCTTTATTATTAGACTCAAAAATACTTAATGAGTTTAGATAAATCATTTCTCTTTGATTGGAAGTTGGAATTTGCGATCTTAAATATTCATTATGATTATTAATATAACCGCCAACATTACTTACTAATTGCGTGATAAGAACTGTAATCCTGTCGTCATTATCAACGCCTGGCTTCCATTCTGAACCAAAGACAGCTCTTTCTCTAGGGTAGATGACTGTATCAAACTCATTCGCTAAATCTCCTAAAACTAACCTTAGATTTCTTTGTGAATCGCTATCCAGGCTATTCCAATAATCATCCTCTATATAAAAATAGATATAATCGCCTACTTCTTTAAGAGTGGCTGAAACTTGTTCTCTGCCATGAGAGTCATAATCAGTATCAACATAAAAATTAACCGAACTGCCTAATTGGTTTGCCTGAGCTACATTAATTAAGGCAAAAAAACCTCCGGCAATGATTATCAAACTAATTGTTTTCTTAATCATTTTCATTTTTTAAATTTCCTAATAAATCTAAAATTTCAGCTGCTTTTTCCTCTAAGCTAGGATCTATTTCGGCTGCTTTTTTGACGGCTTCTTTGGCTTTTTCTATTTCTCCTATTTTTTCATAATTCTCTGCCAACCTTATCCGTAAAATAGCATTATCCGGCTGAAGCTTAATCATTTCCTGATAAAGGGAAACAACTTTTTCAAAATTCTTTTTAGACGAATAAATATTAATCATTTTTGATAGATTCTCTGCTGAATAATAATCAAAGCCCATTTCTGCCATTGTTTTAAATTCCTCTTCAGCTAATTCATCTTCCCCGGCAATAATATATCCAGCTGCTAGATTCCAACGAGATTCCATTACTTTAGGATTTAGGGCTAAAGCTTTTTCCAGATACTCAATCCCTTTTTCGTATTCTCCTTGAATAAATTTTGTCTGGCCCAGAACATAATAAAATTGAGGGCGGGTCGGGCTTAATTCTAAACCCTTGAAACATCCTTCTAATACTTTATTATAATATTCCGGCGCATACTCAGCAGCTGATTTATATAGATAGACAGCAAATAAATAATGTCGGGCATTTTGGGGAGATTTTTCTAGGTTTTTTCTCATTTCATCAATAGCAAACTCAAAAATTTCTTGAATTTCTGCATTTTCAAACTGGCCGCTCTTTGCTGCTTGGCCTACTATTTGAGAAAGATTTTGCCTAATTTCCGGAGCTTGGTAAGTACCATAGCTTAAAGATTTTTTAAATTCATCCATTGCTTCTATATAATTCTGCCGATAAGCATAAGACAATCCCTTAATACAAGTAGTATTAGCAATAGCCGGTTTAATATTAAAAATATAAATAGTAAAAATTAAGATAAAAGATAAAACAATAACAAGAAATGATTTAGGCGCATTTCTTTCATTATTTTGCTGAGTTGAAGAATTTTCGGCATTGTTTTGATTAAAAGATAAATAAGTTATAAATCCTAAGACAGAATAAAATAAGATATAAGTGCCCATCGTATCAAAGACAAACATATTTTGGGCAAAATAAGACGCCAAAAGGCCAATTAGAATAATAAATCCTAAATGATTAAAATTATTTTTCTCTGATTTTATTTCTGCCGGAGAATTTTCTTCTTTTCTTGATTTCCGCAGCCAAGATAATAAAAGCAAGGCAGACAAAACCAAAATGCCTAAATAAGATAATATACCTAAGATCCCTCCAGTAACTGCTTGGTCAAAAAAGATATTGTGAGCTCGGTCAAACCAAATTTGAGAGCCAGAATCTCTATAAATAGGTGCTGGGAAATATTTATTAAAAGCGACATTATAGTTTTCGTAGCCATAACCAAAAACAAATCTGTCTTGCCAGCCTTTCCAAGCTGCCTGCCAACCTAACAGTCGAGACTGAGTAGTAATATCATCAAAAGAAATAGAAACTAAACGCTCTAAAGTTTTAATATTTTTAATGCTTTCACTATCGCGTAAAAACCAAATTGAGCTAGCAGCAATAATTAAAATTAACAATAAGGCAATTGCGCCTAATTTTACTTTTCTATTTTTTGAAAATATTACGCCTAAAATAGCCACCAGAATTAATCCGCCAAAAAAGCCTAACAAAGCTCCTCTAGTTTGCGTCTCAAAAAGAATATATGCTTCAAACAAAAAGGCCGCCCCATAAAAAATTCGCCAATTACGACTTCGGCTATTAATAAATAGAAATAGAATAATAAAAATGCTTAAAAGCAAATAAGCTGCCAGGAAGCTAGCATTGCCGATAGTTCCAGCCAGACGGCTTCCGCCAGCACTCTTCATTAGAGAACCTAATTCAAATTTTTGCCCTAAAGCATATAGAGACATTAAGATGCTGACTAATGCAGAAAAATTAAAATATCTTAGCCAGTCTTTTTTTTCTTTAAACAAACTAGTAATTAAGATATAGAAAGCAAAAAGATGGTAAACAGTTAAGAGGCCTTCCCCTCTTTCAATATTCCCCCAAAAGCTACGGTAAGGATCTACGCCGAAAATACTAGCTAAAGTTATCGCAATAATATAGATTAAAATGATCCAAGTTAATTTACTAAAACGAGGACGATACTGTGGTTGATAAATAATTAATAAGATATAAAAGAAAATAGCTATCTCTATTAAAATTCTAAAGGCAAAAGTTTTCGGACTAATATAAGGAAATAAAAATTTCCCCCAAACGAAAAAAGGAATTATCAAAATCAGATAGAGGCAAATATGAATTATCTGCTTAATAATATTGGCTTTGTTCATTTTTTTATTTTACTATTTCTAACTTGATTTATCAAGTTAGAAAACATAGAATAAATATAAAGAAATATTATCAGAAATGTTTAGCAAAAAGAAAATTATTTTATTTTTAGGTGATGCTGTTATTCTGTATTTATCTTTATTAATAACTCTTTCTATACGTTATCGAGGCATTTTTAATTATGAACGTTGGCAGCAGCATTTCTGGCCTTTTACTATTATCTTCCTAACTTGGATTATCGTTTTTTATATCCTTGGACTTTATGAATTAGCTATTGCTAGAAACAGTATTGAATATTACTCATTGTTATTGCAAGGATTAATAATTAATGCCGCTTTGGCTATTGCTTTTTTCTATCTTTTTCCTTATTACAATATCACTCCTAAAACAAACTTATTTTTGAACCTAATTATTTTTGCCGTTCTTTTTTATGCTTGGCGGCAAATTTTTAATTATTTAGTCAAATCATCGAATTTAATTAATAATGTTCTAATCATTAATAAAGAAGGGAAAAATAAAGAGACTAAACAGATAGACAGGATTACTAAAAAAAACCCTCAATTAGGTTATCGAGTAATTTCCCAAATAAGTACTAAAGATATCAAAACGCCTTTTGATTTATTAGAAATGGCTAGCCAAAAAAATATTAAAACTATTGTCACTGCTTTAGATCCACATCAAGATTTAAGACTGGTTCGCAGCTTGTATCAATGCCTTCCCTTAAAAATAACTTTTAGTGATTTGCCTACTTTTTATGAAAAGATTTTAGGAAAAGTGCCAATTTCTAGCATTGGCGAAGTTTGGTTCTTAGAAAATTTAACTGAAAGTCAAAAAAATTTTTACGAATCTACTAAAAGAGTGGTTGATATGCTTAGTGCTTTTGTCTTTGGATTAATTAGTTTAATCTTCTATCCTTTTATTATCTTAGCAATTAAAATAGACAGCCAAGGACCTATTTTCTTTACTCAAAGAAGGATTGGCGAAGACGGGCAGATTTTTAAAGTAATCAAGTTCCGCTCTATGATTGAAGAAGCTGAAAAAAACGGTGCTCAATGGGCAGATCACGAAGATCACCGGATAACTAAAGTAGGCCGATTTTTGCGTAAGACAAGAGCAGATGAACTGCCTCAGCTTTGGAATATTTTTATTGGCCAAATGAGCTTTATTGGTCCGCGTCCAGAAAGAATTGAATTTGTCCAACAATTAGAGAAGAAAATACCCTATTATCAAATTCGCCATATCGTTAAGCCTGGATTAACTGGCTGGGCTCAAGTAAATTTTCATTACGGAGCATCTGTTGAAGACAGTATCGAAAAACTTCAATACGAACTTTATTATATTAAGCACCGTTCTTTTGTCTTAGATGCAAGTATTATTTTGAAGACTATTAAGATTGTTTTAAAAGGAGGCGGGAGATAACTTTTCTAATTAATAACTCTGCTAAAGTTCTGCAAATCAGAACTTTATTTATCTCTTCATTTCATGATTCAGAGAATAAAATCTAAAATATATAAATTGATTCTAAGAAGTGAAAAATATACCAAGACTGATATGGTCTATTTAACCAAAGGAGGCTATTGGTTAACGATAGAAAAAATCGTTTCTTCTATCTCAGCTTTTTTACTTGCAATTGCATTTGCTAATTTATTTCCAGCTGAAATATATGGTAGTTATAAATATATATTATCTATTATTAGTGTTATTACAATTCTTACACTTCCG
Source organism: uncultured Candidatus Saccharibacteria bacterium (assembly GCA_964629675.1). Lineage (GTDB taxonomy): Bacteria > Patescibacteriota > Minisyncoccia > Portnoybacterales > UBA2143 > CAZVUG01. The sequence goes on along the minus strand of CAZVUG010000010.1, from coordinate 1,815 downwards.
GGCACAGGAAATGCTGTTATTCAAGCAGTAGCTCGAGGAAAAGAAGGCTCTTTTCTTACTGCATTTAAAGCTAAAATAAAATGGGGAACTCTTGCGTCTATTGGAAGTTTAGGAGTCGCTGGATATTATTGGATAAACAATAATCTTATCCTTGCAATTTCTTTATTAATAGCTGCTATTTTTTTACCGTTTATGGATTCATTTAATATCTATAATTCATTTCTAAGCGGTAAAAAACTTTTCGACATTTCTGCTAAATTTCAAATTATAAGTCAAATTATCTATATATTTTCTATTATCACAACGCTTTTTTTGACAAGAAATATATTTATTGTTCTGTTGGTATATTTTTTTTCATTGACAATATCAAGATTAATATTTTTTAAAATAACCTTTAGAAAATTTAAACCGAACCAAAAGCATGATTCAAAAATAATATCCTATGCTAAACATTTAAGTTTGTTAAATGTTTTTAATGTATTAGCTGAGCAACTAGACAAGATATTAATTTTCCATTATTTTGGTGCTGCGCAAGTAGCTATATATTATTTTGCCATCGCCATACCTGTGCAAATTAAATCACCATTGAAATATATAGGTCGTTTAGGCTACCCTAAGTTTGCACAAAGAAGTTTGCTAGAAATAAAAAAAAGTATATGGAGAAAAATATTTTTGTTTGGTTTATTAAGGATTTTTATTGTTATTATATATATATTAACAGCACCTTTTATTTTTAACCTATTTTTTCCAGCTTATAAGGATGCCGTTATATATTCTCAGGTATTTTCTTTATCTCTTATGGTGCCAACAGGAATTCTTAGTTATGCCCTTACGGCTCATAAAAAAGTAAAAGAATTATATATACTCAAAATCACAAGTTCGCTTGTACTGATCACCACTTTATTTATAGGAGTTATTTATTATGGGATTTGGGGTGCAGTATCAGCTAGAATAATATATCTTTTTTTTGTTGGTATAACAGTAGCTGTACTTTTTCAGAGAACAAAAGATTAAAACTTTTTAATGTCTTTGCTATTTTTTAACTACTTTTTTCAAATATGTTTTTTTGTAAAAGTTACTAGATAACTTTCAAATAATTTAGACATTAAATTATTTGATATCTCACGGGTATAAATTTTTTTGAAAAGTTTCTCTGGAAAGTAAGTTCCTAAACGATTAAGTATAGGTATTCTTACAATTACCGGATATATTTTTATTTCTGAAAATCCAGCTTCAGATAAAACTTTTCTTATTTTTTCTTGATTTATTTGGCCAGTATGCTGTTTGGGTATTATTTTTTTCTTCCTGAACCCGAATTTAGGATTTTTTGTGATTAGAATTCCTCGGCTATTAAAATTCATCCATTTATATAATTTATTAAAAAAAGATTTCTTGTTAGCTAGATACTCAATTGCTCGCGAAGAGAAAAAAAGATCATATTTATTATTAGGTTTAAAATTCATAATATCTTTAACAAAATATTGAATATTTTCTCCTCCTCTCATTTCTAGCTGAAATTGATGTTGCATTTCAATTGAAATATCAACTAAATCAAAAAATGCCTTCGGGTTCTTTCTAAATAGCATACGTGTCCATGTCCCTGGCCCCGGGCCAAGTTCAAGACATCTCTCAAAATTAATATTTTCTAAACGAAGCTTAATTGCAGAATAAGTCATGAAAAAATCAGTGCGACGACTTTGAGTTGTAAACCATCTATTAAATTCATAATCTCCAAGGTATTTTTTATTTACAGAACGATTATATAATAATTTTATTTCTTCGTTTTTTATCATATATTTTATTTATAATATTTTA